>NZ_JBVVQC010000016.1:23793-134419 GCF_055811515.1 Mesorhizobium sp. WSM4841 | reverse complement strand
TCACCCGGATTGCCAACCGAATTGCAAAGGGCAATTCGGGGCAATCCGACCTCTCCCCGAGGGGAGAGGAGATCGCCAGCGCCGGCGCCAGCCTCTTCTTCCCGCCGGGGAGAAGGTGGCCGCGAAGCGGCCGGATGAGGGGGCTCTTTGCGATTTGCTCAGGCCTCACGACAGCGCCGGCAGCAGATCCGCCACCGGCAAGACAATCTCCTCCTTCACCGTCTTGGTGACGATGTAGGTGAAATAGCGGTCGATGCCGATCTCGCGTTCAAGTAGGGCGTCGACCAGCCGCTGATAGGCGTCGATGTCGCGCGCCATCACTTTCAGCAGATAGTCGACGCCGCCGCCCACCGACCAGCAGGCGACGATTTCGGGGATATCGCGGATGACCCGCTCGAAGCGGTCGAAATCGGCCTGGCGGTGGCTGGCCAGCGTTACCTCCATCAGGACGGTGGCGACCGGCGCGACGGCGCGTATCGCAACCTTGGCGTGATAGCCGGAGACGATGCCGGCCTTTTCCAGCTTGCGCAGGCGCATCCAGCACGGCGTCGCCGACAGGCCGACCTTTTCGGCGAGCGCCAGCTTGGTGATGCGCCCGTCGCGCTGGACCGCGTCGAGGATTTTCAGGTCGATCTGATCGAGTTTCGGTGCGGCCATGAGCGTCCACTTTTTTGTCCCCGACACCATGACGGCGCATTATTTCGATTGTCAATTGCACTGATTTCGATCTCTAATATGTCATGACATTGTGGCGTCCAGATCCCGCGCTCATCCGGCGGCCGGCCTATCAATCGCTCGCCGACCAGTTCGCGCGCGCCATCCATGATGGGCGGTTGGCCAATGGCACGCGGCTGCCGACGCATCGCCGGCTGGCCGACGAATTGGAGCTTTCGGTGCAGACAGTCAGCCGCGCCTATGAGGAACTGATCCGCCGGGGCCTGGTCTCCGGCGAGATCGGCCGCGGCAGCTTCGTGCAGACGCAGCGCCGCGAGCCGGAGCCGCCCTATCTGCCGGAACGCCTTGGCGAGGTCATCGACCTCTCGATCCTGAAGCCGGTCTGCGAGCCGATGCATCTGGAGCGGCTGAAGCAGGCGCTGGGCTGGCTTGCCGAAAACCTGCCGTCGAGTTCGGCGCTGTCGTTCAGGCCGAACATGGTGTTCCCACGCCACCGCGCGGTGGCGGTCGAATGGCTGCGGCACTGCGGTCTCGACGTGTCCGCGCAGAATGTCAGCCTGACCAACGGCGCCACGGCCGGCATGACGGTGGCGCTGATGAGCGTGGCGCCGCCCGGTTCGACCGTCGCCACCGAAGCGATCGGCCATCACACGCTGATCCCGCTGGCGCGCTATCTCGGCTTCAACCTCGAGGGCCTGCCGATCGACGACAACGGCTTGATCCCGGAGGCGCTGGACGAGGCCTGCCGGCTTTCCGACATCCGCGCCGTGTTCGTGCAGCCCTCGGTGATTAACCCGACCGCAACGCTTATGGATGCCGTGCGGCGCGAGCAGATCGCTGCGGTGGCGCGCCGGCATGACATCGCCATCATCGAGAACGACGTGCTCGGCCCGCTGGTCGAGGGCCGTCCGCCGCCGGTCGCCGCCTTCGCGCCCGAGCGCACGCTCTACGTCACCTCCTTCACCAAGATCGTCGTGCCGGGCCTGCGCATCGGCTATCTCGCGGCACCCGACCGCTATGCCGCCGCCGTCGCCAACCGCCATCTCGTCTCCAACTGGATGGCGACGCCGCTGGTGGCCGAGATCGCGACAAAATGGGTGGCCGACGGCACGGCGATGGAGCTCGTCCGCTGGCAACGTTTAGCGCTGCGGCGGCGGCAGGAGATTGCCGCCCAGGTGCTTGCCGGGGTCGACTATCGTGTCCATCGCGACGGACTGCATCTGTGGCTGCAGCTGCCCGGCGACCGCGCCGAGGAGGGTTTCGTCTCGCAGGCCCGCCTGCAGGGCGTGGCGATCGCACCAGGCACTTCGTTCCGTATCTCGGCGGCGCCCTGGCAGCCGGCGGTTCGGATCTCGCTGGGCTCAACCACCGAGGGGGAACTGCGCGCCGGGCTGAGCGTTGTGACCAAACTTCTGCTCGGCGACCCGGAGCATCTCCTGCTGGCGATCTAGGCAGACATTGCCGCGAAATTGTGCGGAGCCAGAAACATTGTCATGAGTTTATTTTCTGATTGACATGATTTGGCGCGTTCCGCATCGTTGAAGGCACCAAGCTTCTCCAGCACGGGGAATTCATTGTCCGCGCCCATCATCAAGATCGACGGCATTTCGAAAAGCTTCGGCACCTTCAAGGTGCTGGACGGCCTGTCGATGCAGGTCATGCCGCGCGAGAAACTGGCGCTGATCGGCCCGTCCGGCTCGGGCAAGACGACGATCCTGCGCATCCTGATGACGCTGGAGCGGATCGACAGCGGCCACATCCAGATCGACGGCGAGCAGCTTTACCACATGGAGCGCAACGGCCAGTTGCTGCCCGCCGACGAACGGCATCTGGCAAGAATGCGCCAGAAGATCGGCATGGTCTTCCAGCTGTTCAACCTGTTTCCGCACAAGAGCGTTATCGACAACGTCACGCTGGCGCCGATCTTGACCAAGGGCATGCCGCGCGCCGCCGCCGAAAAACGGGCGATGGAACTGCTCGACATGGTCGGCATGGCCGACAAGGCCAAAGCGATGCCGGCGCAGCTTTCCGGCGGGCAGAAGCAGCGTGTGGCGATCGCCCGGGCACTGGCGCTGCAGCCCAGGATCATGCTGTTCGACGAGGTGACATCGGCGCTCGATCCGGAACTGGTCGAGGAAGTGCTGAACGTGTTGTGGCGGCTCTGCTCCGAGACCGACATGACCATGCTGCTCGTCACCCACGAAATGGGTTTTGCCCATGATTTCGCCGACCGGGTTCTGTTCTTCGACCGCGGCAAGATCGTCGAAGAAGGCAAGCCCGACGAGATTTTCCGCAATCCCAAGCAGGAGCGCACGCAAGGCTTCCTGAAGAAGATCATCGCGGCCGGACATCGCGTCTGACCGCCATGCCCAGGGCGGCGAAGCCGTTCCGCAGAACGACCAAACCGCGAAGAGAAGCAAGGAGTTGGGAACAATGAAGAAACTTGGCATTCTGGCCGGCGTCGCCGGTGTTGCACTGACCGCAATTCTGGCCGCCTCGACCGCGGGATCGGCCGACGACAGCAAGCTCGAAGAACTCAAGGCACAGGGCTTCGCCCGCGTCGCCATCGCCAATGAGCCGCCCTATACGGCGGTTGCGGCCGACGGCAAGGTTTCGGGCGCGGCGCCCGATGTGGCGCGCGAGATCTTCAAGCGCCTCGGCGTCAACGACATCGTCGCCTCGATCTCGGAATATGGCGCCATGATCCCCGGGCTGCAGGCCGGCCGTTTCGACGTCGTCACCGCCGGCCTGTTCATGAAGCCGGAGCGTTGCGCGGCGGTCGCCTATTCGGAGCCGGTGCTGTGCGACGCCGAGGCGATGCTGGTCAAGAAGGGCAACCCCAAGGGCTTCAAGAGCTATGAGGATGTCGCCAAGGATGCCACCGCGACGATCGGGGCGCCGGGCGGCGGCACCGAGGAGAAGCTGGCGCTCACCGCCGGCGTGCCGCGTGACCGCGTCATCGTCGTGCCGGACGGCCAGAGCGGCTTGAAGATGCTGCAGGACGGCCGCATCGATGCCTATTCGCTGCCGGTGCTGTCGATCAACGATCTGGTCAAAAAGGCCAGCGATCCGAATCTCGAAGTCGTCGCCCCGGTGGTCGGCGCGCCGGTCTATTGCGACGGCGCGGCCTTCAAGAAGGGCGACGAGGCGTTGCGCGACGCCTATGACGTCGAACTGGCCAAGCTGAAGGAGTCCGGCGAATTCGCCAAGATCATCGAGCCGTACGGTTTCTCGGCAGCGGCGGCGATGTCGACGAGCCGCGACAAGCTCTGCTCGGCGAAGTAGGGCCTTTTTCCCTCTCCCCGTTCACGGGGAGAAGGTGGCCCGAATGCATGTCGCCCAAAAGTGCGCAGCGGTTTTGGGATAACGACATGCACAAACAAGGCCGGATGAGGGGCTGCGCCAGTTCTGCCGGATTGGCTCTGCCCCTCATCTGCCTGCCGGCATCTTCTCCCCGTGAACGGGGGAGAAGGGGCCAAGACTACAACCGTAAACGTTGGAAATTTCGAACTTCATGACCCAATGGTCCGGCTATTTCGGCCTGATATTGCAGGGAGCGCTAGTTACCATCGAGCTGACGCTGATGGGGTCGGTGCTTGCGCTGATCATGGCCTTTCTCGCCGGGCTGGGGCGGCTCTCGCGGTTTTTCGCGATTCGGGCGCTGGCCACCGCCTATATCGAATTCTTCCGCGGCACCTCGATCTTCGTGCAGCTGTTCTGGGCCTATTTCGTGCTGCCCTTCATCGGCATTTCGCTGACGCCGCTGCAGGCCGGCGTGCTGGCGCTTGGCCTCAATGTCGGCGCCTATGGCGCGGAGGTAGTGCGCGGCGCCATCCAGTCGATCGGCCGCGAACAGTACGAGGCCTGCACCGCGCTCAATCTCGGCCGCTGGCAAGCTATGCGCTATGTCATCCTGCCGCAGGCGCTGCTGGTCATGCTGCCGACCTTCGGCAACAACGCCATCGAATTGCTCAAGGCGACCGCAGTGGTTTCGCTGATTTCGCTCACCGACCTGACCTTCCAGGCGCAGGTGGTGCGCTCGCAGACCGGCAACACGATGGTGCCGTTCACCACCATTCTCGTCATCTATTTCGGCCTTGCGCTGATCATCTCGTGGGGCGTGCGTTCGCTGGAACGCCGCATGGCGCGCGGCCTCGATGGGGTGCGCGTCTGATGGATCGGGCCTCATAATGGAATGGGATTGGAATTTCGTCTGGGAGATCATGCCGACGCTGATCCAGGGCGTCAAGATCACCATCCTGGCGACGCTGCTCGGCTCGGTCCTGGCCGCGATCGTCGGACTGGCCATCGCGCTGGCGCGGCGCTCGCCGAACAAGGCCTTGTCGCGCACCGTCGGCTTCCTCGCCGAGTTCATCCGCGGCACGCCGCTTTTGGTGCAGCTCTATTTCATCTTCTATGTGCTGCCGGACATCGGTATCCTGCTGCCGCCGCTGGTGGCGGGCGTCATCGGCCTCGGCCTGCATTACGGCACCTACACAGCCGAAGTCTATCGCGCCGGCATCGACAATGTGCCGCGCGGCCAATGGGAAGCCGCCAAGGCCTGCAATCTGAACGCCAGGCAGACCTGGACCCACATCATCATGCCGCAGGCGATTCCGCCGATGATCCCGGCGCTTGCCAACTACTTCATCGCGATGTTCAAGGAGACGCCGCTGCTGTCGGCGATCACCGTGCTGGAACTGATGAACCAGGCCAAGAGCGTCGCCAACACCTATTACCGCTATGTCGAGCCGATGACCTTGGTCGGCGCCTTCTTCCTCGTCATCAGCCTATTCTCGGTCGTGCTGCTGCGCTGGCTGGAACGCCGCTACGGGCGTATTGAAAAATGACAGTGGTTCCTGCGATGCTTTTGCTAGAGTGCAAACCGTTGGCAAGGAGAGCGTGGTGATCGCTCCTGTCGACATCCGCTTGCACTCGACACGGCCGGCGCTCGACGCGCGTCCGCTGGAAAAGCGCATCGGATTGATCATCCTTGCCACCGACCATACGACCGAACCGGATTTTCGCCGCATGGTGGCAAGCGACCGGATCGGCGTCTATGTCGCGCGCATTCCCTACGCCAATCCGACGACGCCGGACAATTTGCGCAAGATGCAGCCGTCGCTGACGGCGGGCGCCGCGCTCATCCTGCCCGATGAGCCGCTCGACGCGATCTGCTATTCCTGCACCTCGGCCTCCGTGGTCATCGGCGATGCCGAGATCGAGGCGGCGGTGCAGGCGGCCAAGCCCGGCGTGCCCGTGGTCACACCGCCGATGGCAGGGGCGCGTGGCTTGAAGGCGCTGGGCGCCAGGACGATCAGTATTCTTACTCCCTACACGGTCGAGACCAGCCGGCCGATGGCGGCCTATTTCGCGGCGCACGGTTTCAAGATCGCCAGCTTCACCTGTCTCGGTTTCGAGGACGACCGCGAGATGGCGCGGATTGCACCGGCCACGCTGGTCGATCTGGCGCGCGAGGCGACCGATGCGCAAGCGGACGCGCTGTTCGTCTCCTGCACGGCGCTGCGGGCCGCACTTGCCGTGGTCGGCATGGAAGAGGCAATCGGCCGTCCGGTCGTGACCAGCAACCAGGCAACGGTCTGGAACTGTCTGCGGCTTTGCGGCGACGACGAGCCGCGCGCCGAATTCGGCCGTCTGATGACGCTGCCGTTGGGACAATGAGGCCATGACACTTGCGCCTATCACCCTCTCCGACATCCGCGCCGCGCGCGAGCGCGTCGCAGGCAAGGTCGAGCGCACGCCGACCGTGCTTTCCCCGAGTCTTTCCGGGCACTTGGGCGCGCCCGTTTATCTCAAGCTCGAACATCGGCAGACCACCGGCAGCTTCAAGCTGCGTGGCGCCTCGAACGCCATTGCTTCGCTGAACGCCGAGGAGAAGGCGCGTGGCGTGGTCGCCGCCTCGACCGGCAATCACGGCCGGGCGCTGGCCCACGCGGCGAAGCTCGAAGGCATGCGCGCGACGATCTGCATGTCGCGACTCGTGCCGCAGAATAAGCTCGACGAGATCCGCCGGCTCGGCGCCGAGATCCGCATTGTCGGCAACAGCCAGGACGATGCGCAGCAGGAGGTCGAACGGCTGGTCGCGGAAGAGGGGCTGGTCATGCTGCCGCCCTTCGACCATCCTGATATCATCGCCGGGCAAGGCACGCTCGGGCTGGAGATCATCGAGCAGGTTGCGGACGCCGCTTTGGTGCTGGTGCCGCTTTCCGGCGGCGGGCTGGCGGCGGGTGTCGCCGCTGCCGTGAAGGGCGTCAGCCCCGGCACGAAGGTCATCGGCGTTTCGATGGCGCGGGGTGCGGCGATGAAGGCGAGCCTCGACGCCGGACATCCAGTTTTGGTCGAGGAACTGCCAACGCTTGCGGATTCGCTCGGCGGCGGCGTCGGCCTCGACAACCGGCTGACCTTCTCGATGTGCCGCGACCTGCTCGACGACGTAATCCTGCTCAGCGAGGACGAGATCGCCGCCGGCATCCGCCATGCCTATGAACAGGAGCGCGAGATCGTCGAAGGCGCCGGCGCGGTTTGCGTCGCCGCCGTGCTTGCCGGCAAGGTCAGGGCGAGCGGCACCACAGTGCTCATTCTGTCGGGCCGCAACATCGACATGACGCTGCACAGGAAAATCATCTGTGGCGAAGCAATTGAGGAGAGCGCCGCATGAGCCGGATGACGATACTCACCGAAGCCGAACTGCGCGGGATCGTGAAGCTCGATCTCGATGCCGTCGCCTGCGTCGAAGATGCGTTCCGAGCGCTCGCCACCTTGCCGGTGGCGATGCCGCCGATCCTGCGGCTCGACATTCCCGAGCATCGCGGCGAGGTCGACGTCAAGACCGCCTATGTGCCTGGGATCGACGGTTTTGCGATCAAGATCAGTCCCGGCTTCTTCGACAATCCGAAGCTCGGCCTGCCCAGCGTCAACGGCATGATGGTGCTGCTGTCGTCAAAAACAGGGCTGGTCGACGCTCTGCTGCTCGACAACGGCTATTTGACCGACATCCGTACCGCCGCCGCCGGAGCGGTCGCGGCTAAACACCTTTCGCGATCGGACTCCTCGATCGCCGCGATCTTCGGCGCCGGCGTCCAAGCCGGGCTGCAGCTCGAGGCGCTTATGCTGGTGCGGCCGATCGCCGAGGCCCGCATCTGGGCCAGGGACGCCGCCAAGGCCGAAGCCGCGGCGGACACATTGCGCGAAAAACTAGGCATCGTCGTGCGTGCGGACCCCGATGCGGCATCGGCGGCGGCCGGCGCCGACATCATCGTCACCACGACGCCGTCGACCGAGCCGCTGATCAAGGCCGGCTTCATCTCGGCCGGCCAACACATCACCGCTATGGGCTCGGACGCCGAGCACAAGAACGAGATCGCGCCGGCGATCCTGCGCATGGCCGATCTCTACGTCGCCGACAGCGCGAAACAGACGCGGCTGCTGGGCGAACTGCATCATGCCATCGCGACGGGCGTGATGGCGGCCGATGCCGAGATTACCGAACTCGGCCAGATCATCGCCGGCGAAAGACATGGCCGGCGCTCGGCCAGCGACATCACCATCGCCGACCTGACCGGCACCGGCGTGCAGGACACGGCGATCGCCACGCTCGCCCGCGACCGTGCCCGGGCGGCCAACACCGGTACGATTTTCGAAAGCTGATGCTGGGCCGCAAGGCCCAACAAACGAGGACCAAGAAAATGCAGCCTAATTTGAAATTCTCGCGCGGCGAATATGCGGACCGCCTCGCCAAGACACGGAAGGCCATGGAGGCCAAGGGCGTCGATCTGCTTGTTGTCAGCGATCCGTCCAACATGGCCTGGCTGACCGGCTATGATGGCTGGTCGTTCTATGTGCACCAGGCTGTCATCGTGCCGCCGTCGGGCGAACCGGTGTGGTACGGGCGCGGCCAGGACGCCAACGGCGCCAAGCGCACCGCCTATCTCGCCCATGACAACATCGTCGGCTATGCCGACCACTATGTGCAGTCGACCGAACGCCACCCGATGGATTTTCTCGCGCAGGTGCTGGCCGATCGCGGCTGGGGCAAGCTCAGCATCGGTGTCGAGATGGACAATTACTGGTTCTCGGCCGCTGCCTTCGCGTCGCTGCAGAAGCATCTGCCCAACGCCCGCTTCGTCGACGCCACGGCACTCGTCAATTGGCAGCGCGCGGTGAAGAGCCCGACCGAGATCGACTATATGCGCAAGGCCGCCCGCATCGTGGAAGTGATGCACCAGCGCATCGTCGACAAGATCGAAGTCGGCATGCGCAAATGCGATCTGGTCGCCGAGATATATGATGCCGGCACGCGCGGCGTCGACGGGCCAGACGGAAAGATTGGGGGCGACTATCCGGCGATCGTACCGCTGCTGCCGTCGGGCGCCGATGCGTCGGCGCCGCATCTGACCTGGGACGACAGGCCGATGAAATCGGGCGAGGGCACCTTCTTCGAGATCGCCGGCTGCTATAACCGCTACCATTGTCCTCTTTCCCGGACTGTGTTCCTTGGTAAACCCACGCAGGAATTCCTCGATGCCGAAAAGGCGACGCTGGAAGGCATGGAGGCGGGATTGGCCGCGGCAAAGCCCGGCAATACATGCGAAGACATCGCCAATGCCTTCTTTGCGGTGCTGAAGAAATACGGCATCGTCAAGGACAACCGCACCGGTTATCCGATCGGGCTTTCCTATCCGCCGGACTGGGGCGAGCGTACGATGAGCCTGCGTCCCGGCGACCGCACCGAACTGAAGCCGGGCATGACCTTCCATTTCATGACCGGCCTGTGGCTGGAGACGATGGGGCTCGAGATCACCGAATCCATCCTGATCACCGAGACAGGGGTCGAGTGCCTGGCCAATGTGCCACGTAAGCTGGTGGTGAAGGATTGAGCCCGATGTCCCACCTTCGCCCATCACCGATTACGCCGACCGTCGATTTCGACCGCGACGGCGTGCAGCACGGGTTCCTGCGGCTGCCCTACAGCCGTGACGATTCCGCCTGGGGATCGGTGATGATCCCGATCTGCGTGATCCGCAACGGCAGCGGGCCGAGCGCATTGCTCACCGGCGGCAATCATGGCGACGAATATGAGGGGCCGCTGGCGCTTTATGATCTCGCCCGCACGCTCGATCCGAAGCAAGTCAGCGGCACGGTGATTATCGTGCCGGCGATGAACTATCCGGCCTTCCGTGCCGGCACCCGCACCTCGCCGATCGACAAGGGCAATCTCAACCGCAGCTTTCCCGGCCGGCCCGACGGGACGGTGACCGAGAAGATCGCGGATTACTTCCAGCGCGAACTTTTGCCGCGCACCGACATCGCGCTCGACTTCCATTCCGGCGGCAAGACGCTCGACTTCGTGCCGTTCTGCGCCGCCCATATCCGGCCCGACAAGGTGCTGGAAGCGAAAGGCTTCGCCGCGGTCGAGGCGTTCTCGGCACCGTGGTCGATGAAGATGCTGGAGATCGATGCGGTCGGCATGTTCGACACTGCCGCCGAAGAGATGGGAAAGCTGTTCATAACCACCGAGCTTGGCGGCGGCGGCACCTCGCGCGCGGAAACGGTGCGGATCGCCCGTCGCGGCGTGCTCAATGTGCTGCGCCATGCCGGCATTGTCGCCGGTGCGGTCGAGATGCAGCCGACCCGCTGGCTGGACATGCCGTCGGGCGATTGCTTCTCATTCGCCGAGGACGACGGGATGATCGAGACGATGATCGATCTCGGCGAGCCGGTCGAAGAGGGCCAGGTCCTGGCGCGCATCCACTCCATCGGCCGCACCGGTGCCGCACCTCAAGAGATCAGGGCAACAATGTCCGGCCTTCTGGCCGCACGCCATTTTCCCGGACTGGTCAATGCGGGTGACTGCGCCGCCGTGGTCGCTGTGCTCGTCGATTGAAGGCAAGGCAATCGCTTCTGGGATACGTGCGAAATTCCTCAAGCGCGGCTTCTGCAATGCCGGCGACTTCGGCGTCGCTGGATAGCTACCGCCGGCGACTTCCTTGCGGAAGCCCGACAGCGCCTCGACCCGCGCATCCCTGACCGCCTTTTGCAGCAGGCGAGATTGCCCCAGCGCTGGCGGCCGAGCCGAGGCACTACGCTCGTTGGCGGTCTGCGAAACTGCTTGCGACCGTGCTACTCGATAAGCAGTAAGCCGCGCTTTTTGTCGCCATCGCTGTTGATTGTGTTCATGGCTGAGAACAGGCGCTCAAGCTCGATCAGCCAGGGCTTGTAGTCCTTGGTTACGTCGAGGACGAAGACCATGTCCTCGGCCTCCAGATACCCTCCGACCGGGGAAAAATGGCCGCTGCCGGCGCCGAAAATCTTCTCACGGGTGAAGTTGACGATGTAGCGGCGGCCGGGATCGTTGGCGCGCCTCATGTGCTCGCGAAACGCATCAGCGCTCAGATTCCGAAGCACGGAGACCTTCCGCTTGGTGTTCGTTCGAGCGACCTCGGCAAGCTCGTCCAGCGTGAGCCCGATGATGCAAAAGCCTGTCCAGCACTTTCCGGTTCCCGCGAGGACTTCGGCTTCGGTTGTCTCCTCTTCGCCGATGGAGCGGAATGTGTTTGCAACGCTTGCCGGGCCGCACCTTGATCCGTTTGATTGCCATGTGACATCGGCATTGAAAGTGACAGCCACCGGGAGATTCCAGGCACTGTCAATCAATTCAGGGGTGCGGGTAACCGACGACCGGATTGCACCTTGCGAGACTCTGGACTGACCAGCAATCAAAATTGCGCTGCCGCCCAGCAGGCCGACGGCGATCACACTGCCGACAATCACACCGAAAGCGAGACTGCGCTTCATTGCTGAAACCTGGGAGCAGGCATAGGACATTGAAGAAAAGGCGCCGCAACGTCAATCAAGCCGCATCCGGCCGGTCAGCCATCCAGTGATCTCGCGGATCGGTCGGCGATCACAGGACCTTCTGCCGAAACTTCGAATGACAGCTTGAGCAATCCTGCAGGATAAGATGCAGGAGGTGCTCGGCGGGAGCCTTGGCAGGATCGGCTTCCGCCGCTGCCGGCCGCTTGCCAAGCAAGCTGCCGCCGCCCATCGCCGGGCCGGAATCCATCCTCATGTCGTCGGTGATGCTGGCGGGCGCCCGCTCGGCCTTGGCGGCCAGCGTGCTGGCCAGCGTCCCGATGTGACGGGCCAGCGCCTCGAATTCCGAACGGGCCTGGTCGATTTCCAACCTGGCGCCCGAAGGCGCACCCAATGTCGCGCTGGGAAATTCCGCAATGAGGGCAGGGCCGGTGCGGGCACGTAACGTCCCGGCCGCCGCCTTGAACGCCGCAGCGTCATAGGCCAGCTTGCCATCGAACATCCCGGCGATCGTCTTTGCGGCAGCGGCCATCTCCTTCATCGACGACTGGCGCGTCGCGACGATTGGGTCAGGTCCGGCCGCGGCCACCACCGCGGAGGCGCAGGCAAGCGACAGCATCACCACGGCGGTCCACTTCACTGGACCATGCCCTCTCCCGCCAATTCGTCGATGATCGGGCAGTCCGGCCTCTCGTCGCCATGACAGTGCTCGACCAAATGATGAAGCAGGCCACGCAATCCCACGAGTTCGGCGAGCTTCCTGTCGATCTCCCGCAACTTGGCTTCTGCGATAGATTTGACGTCGGCGCTCTCGCGGTCCTTGTCTTGATAGAGCGACAGCAACTGGCGGCATTCGTCGACCGAAAAACCCAGGCTGCGCGAGCGCTGCAGAAACCGGAGGCGGTGGATGTCGGCTACCGAATAGTCACGATACCCATTGTCTGTCCGGGCCGGGCGCAAAAGCCCGATGTCCTCGTAGTAACGTATCGTCTTGGACGGCAGGCCGGATTTCTCGGATGCGATGCCGATGTTCATGATGAAAATCTCCGTTTGCATGGAAAATAGACCTTCCATCTGCTGGAAGGTCAACCGCTGTGGTGATTTTCACGCGCCACAGCCCCTCTCAGCTGGGAAAGGGCTCGAGCGGTAGATTGGGACCATGCGGAACGACGCAAAGTCGAGCGGATGCGGACGTCACCCGCTCAAGGCAGGAAACGCGGCGTCAGATGAGAGCGCTGGGTCTTGGAGGGTATTCAAGCAGGCAATTGTTCTTAGCATCGGGGAAGCCCGCGCTTCTGGAGGAGCGCGGGCCGACCGGGGTACGGGCCCCGATCCCGCAGCCAATATCCGGGAGATACTCGCTGTGATCCTACAACTGTTAGTATTCGCTAATGTTCCATCGATCAGCAAAAAGACCGCGCCCAGTGAGGGCTGGACGCAATGGCGTCTCGGCCCGAAGCGCGGGCTCTTCGGTGGACGCCTCGGTGATGGATCCTATGTTCCTAGTGCCGGCGAACCGAAGCATCGCCTGGCAAACAGCACATGCTGAACCTTGGGATGAAATCAGTTCTCTGAAACGTTCATCGAATAACACTCAAAACCTGATGTCCACATCTGGTGCTGATGACCAAACAACCTCCGGCGGTGGCCCAAAGTATACCGTGCACAACGCCGAGGAGACAGAATATGCCGGCCAAAGCGTATATCAACCGGATCGCGACAGCGGTGCCGGAGCACGAGGTTCATCAATTCTATCTGCGTTTCGCGGCCTCCATGCTTGCGGCCGATCGCCGAAGAATTTTCAAACGCATGGCTGACCTTGCCGGCATCGAGCACCGCTATTCCTGCTTTGCACCTGCCGGCGACCCCGAAGGACCATCAGCAGACCTGGCCGGGAGGTTCATCCGGGGCGCCTTTCCTGGAACGGCCGAGAGAATGGCAATGTTCTGTCATGCCGCACCTGTTCTGGCGAAAAAAGGCGTCGACGGATTAGAGCTTGGTGGCGGCGTTTCCTGCATCACCCATCTTATCGTTACCACCTGCACCGGTTTTTCAGCGCCGGGCATCGACCTGGAGCTGGTTGCGCGATGCGGCCTGCCGGAAAGGGTCGAACGCACGATGATCGGGTTCATGGGCTGCTATGCGGCGATCAACGGCCTCAAGCTTGCCCGCCACATCGTCCGCTCCGACCCGCAGGCCAGAGTCCTGCTGGTCAATATCGAACTTTGCACGATGCATCTGCGGGAAACCAGCGAACTGGAAAAGCTGTTGTCGTTCTGCCTCTGGGGCGATGGCTGTGCGGCTGCGCTCGTCACCGCCGAGCCGCACGGCATCGAGCTCGAAAGCTTTTACTGTATCGTGGCGGACGAGCGGCGGGACCTGATGAGCTGGAGCATTCGCGACCACGGTTTCGAAATGGTTCTTTCCGGCCAGGTCCCGGCAGCGATCCATGAAGCGTTGCGGAGCAACCAGGACGCCATCCTCGGCGACCGGCCGACCGAGGCGATCGACCTCTGGGCCGTGCACCCGGGTGGACGTTCGGTCCTCGACGCCGTCGAACGAGCCCTGAAACTCGCGCCCGCCGCGCTGGAGCCATCGCGCGAGGTGTTGCGCCGATATGGAAACATGTCGTCCGCGACCGTCATGTTCGTGATGAGAGAGATGTTGAAGGCGCCACCAGGCCTGCTCGGCTGCGGCATGTCGTTCGGACCCGGGCTGACAGCCGAAACCATGCTTTTCCGAACGGTGTCATGAGCGGCCTGGAGCACCGTCAGCTTGAGCCGGAAATCCTCGACGGGCTTGCGGGCGACGATCCGCGAGCGCTTGCCGCGCGCCGCGACCTCCGTTGGATCAACGCGCTGATGTTTCAGGCAAAGATCATGGCGTCGCTGCTCAGGAATTTTGTGCCAAGGCCGCCACGCCGGATTCTGGAGATCGGCGCCGGCGATGGCTCCTTCATGCTGGCGGTAGCGCGACGCATGGCCGGGCATTGGCCTGGGGTCGAACTGGTAATGCTCGACCGCGTCGACCTCATCACCGCGCAGTTGCGTGGTGATTTTGACAGGCTGGGATGGACGATCGAAGGCGTCACCGCCGATGTCTTCGACTGGGCGAGAAAGAATGAGGGCACACGTTTCGACGCGATCACCGTCAATCTGTTTCTGCACCATTTCGATGATGCCAAGCTCGTGCGCCTGTTTTCGCTGATGGCGCCGAAGACCCCGCTGCTCGTGGCGACAGAGCCGTTGCGGACGAAACTGGCGTTGGCCGCGACGCGTCTTCTGCCGGCAATCGGCGCCAATGACGTGACACGAAACGACGCGGCTCAAAGCGTGCGTGCCGGCTTTCGCGGCAGCGAGCTTTCCAGCCTCTGGCTTGCGGCAAACGGCAAACCGGTCGAGGAACGGCGCGCCGGCCTTTTTTCCCACATTTTCGTCGGCGCCAGCGGCGGTCATGACCTATGACGCGATTGTTGACCCATGACGCGATCATCATAGGCGCCGGCCCGGCCGGCACATCCGTCGCGCTCACGCTGGCCCGGCGCGGATGGGCCGTGGCTATTGTGGAAAAGAGCGTCTTCCCGCGCCGCAAGGTCTGCGGCGAGTACATATCGGCAAGCAATCTTGCGCTTCTGGAGCAGTTGGAGATCGGTGAAGCGTGGCGTGCCAATGCCGGCCCCGAAATCCGCCGTGTCGGCTTCTTTTGCGGCGATGCGAGTGTCGAGGCGCCAATGCCTCCTGCAAACGATGGGCCCTGCGAGAAAAAAGATGGTTTCGGCCGGGCGCTCGGCCGAGACATTCTCGACTGTCTGCTTTTGCAGGCGGCGCGATCGGCGGGCGTCGAGATCTTTCAGCCTTGCCGCGCCGTCGCCATCGACCGGGATGGCGAGATGCAAATGGTGCGAATTCAAGGCGGAAACGAAACGACGATGTTACGTGCGCCGGTGATTGTCGCCGCACACGGCTCCTGGGAACCAGGACCGCTGCCCAGCCAGCTCGGGAAGACCAACCGCCCTTCGGACCTGCTCGGCTTCAAGGCGCATTTCATCGGGTCGTCCCTGGCGCCTGATTTGATGCCCCTGCTGGTATTCCCCGGCGGTTATGGTGGCATGGTTTCGGCAGATCATGGCCGACTATCGATCTCGTGCTGCATTCGGCGCGATATGCTCGCACGGTTGCGCAAACAACCTGGGCCCAACCAGCAGACCCATTTGTCGGCCGCCAGTGCGGTCTCCCGTCATCTGATGGAATCGTGCCGGGGTGTCAGGGATGCCCTCGAGTCAGCTCACGCCGACGGTGCATGGCTTGCCGCAGGTCCGATCCGGCCGGGAATTCGCTCCTGCTACGAACGGGATATCTTCCGCGTCGGCAATGCAGCCGGAGAGTCTCATCCTGTCATCGCAGAGGGCATCTCGATGGCGCTTCAGTCCGGCTGGCTGCTGGCTTCGGAACTCGCATCCGCGCAAAGCGGCAGCGCAGGGCGGCAGGCTGCCGGCAGACGCTATGAGGCGGCCTGGAAAACACTGTTTTCGACGCGGGTCTACGCCGCTGCAGCGATTGCCGGAATTGCCCTTCGCCCCGGTAACGCCATCTTGATGGCGGCAATTATCCGGAATTTTCCGCAGGCATTGACATTGGGCGCGCAACTGAGCGGCAAGACAAAGCCAGTTCCCGGCTTTGTCTAACACGTGGTGCGGCGCGTCATGCGTAAACCAAGGTACTAGCGACCTCAACAAGCGCTGGCTTTGTCACTTGGGGCAATTCTCCATTTCCGAAGTTGCAGTGCCACTGGCGGCGTTTGCATCCGCGTCGACCCCTGCCGTTTCCTTACACCGGTCACCAATGCCGTCGGAGCCTGTGGTTGTTGAACCGGTTACGTTTGGATCGGCAGGAGTTGCATTATCGGTGCTGGGAGCCATGGTGCCAGTGCCTGTCCCGGTGGCCACTCCCGGATCGTTGGTGCCGGATTCGGTACCGTTTGATTGCGCCATCGCCGAAGTGGCCAGGGCGATGCTGACTACCGTTGCAGAAAGAATTTTCTTCATCATGGTGAGTCTCCATTGGAGTTGCGTCGCTGGTTGCGAGTAACTATCCACCGAGCGTTTTTCGGCGTTGTTCCGCCAGACAGAAATCGTGATTGACGGGTTGGGCCGATGGCAATCCAAGCAGCAATGCTGGCGAAACCGCAAACGGGCGCCATCTTTTTCGGTTTTGATGGAACAAGATCCGCCGGCCACGATTGGAAGCACAGTCGTTCTACTCCAGCGACTATGAAAGCCGTTCGGACGGCATTCGGACAAAGACCCCGCGCTTCTCCTCCCCGCGGGGTCTTTTCTGTTGCTGCAGATTGCGCCGTTCGCTGCCGCCCCGCCTCCAGCGCCAACTCGAACGCTGCCGACTAGCCACAGCCATCACGCCTTTTGTCGTCCCAGGGCGGAGCAGGAGCAAAGCGATGTCGCGGGGACCCTGGGAGGGAGGGGGCGTTGGCGCTGAAAGGGACTGTGGACATTCGCTGCCGATCGGCCCCGACCCTGTCAAAATCACCGTGTCGAGATATTAGCCGCTATTGAATGCTGTTCACGGCTCGTCGATATCTTGCTTCGAGGGGTTGCGCGAGATGGCGCGTTCCTCTTCGTCGTCCGGCAGCGCCTCGTCGCTTTCCTGGTACGGATTGTCGTCGTCTTCCTCGGGCAGTTCAGCCTCCTTCTCGATGTCGTAACGGATGTCGCCGTTTCCCGGCACGCTGTCTGGTAGAATTTTACTGCCTTTGATCGCGTCCCAATCCTGCTGTTCGATGGTCGGGCCTTCGGACGGATCGTCGGGTTTTCTGCGCGGTGCCATCAGAGCTCTCCTCTGCATTGGTTGCTCATACGCCTAACTCCGTGGACCGCTGCGTAGTTCCTCGATCGAACCGGCGGAGACCGCCTTACGGCGATCCAGCACCCATCTCGGCTTGGCCCGCCGGCGGGGCTTTTACCCAGCCGCTAGTCTCAATGAGAGCTAACCAGTAGGCGGGTTGCGCAATATCGCTCAGCAAGCGACTAGGAACTTGCGCGTCTTCTAACATAAGGGCACACTTCGAAACGGGTGGAGGGAAAAACAGCTCAAAAACAATCGGGAGGAAAGCCATGGATAGCATGAGCCTCACCACGCTTGATCGCGGCAAGACGACGGTCGATGCCGCGGCCCTGGACGCGCTTTCGGCACAATTGCGCGGCACTGTGCTGAGGGAGGGCGACGCCGCCTATGACGACGCACGCAGCATCTGGAATGCCATGATCGACCGGCGGCCCGGGCTGATCGTGCGCTGCGCCGGCGCCGCCGACGTTATCGCCGCCGTCAATTTTGCCCGGGAAAACAGGCTGCTCGTCGCGGTTCGCGGCGGTGGCCACAACATCGCCGGCAGCGCTGTCTGCGATGGCGGCCTGATGATCGATCTGTCGCCGATGAGATCGGTGCGGGTCGATCCGGCGACGCGGCGGGCATGGGTGGAACCTGGGGCGACGCTCGCCGATGTCGACGCGGAAACACAGGCCTTCGGATTGGCGGTGCCGATCGGCATCAACTCGACCACCGGCATTTCAGGCCTGACGCTGGGCGGCGGCTTCGGCTGGATCACGCGGAAATTCGGCCTGACCATCGACAATCTTCTCTGCGCCGATGTGGTTACCGCCGACGGCAAGCTGCTGCGCGCCAGCCAGACCGAAAATCCGGACCTGTTCTGGGCGCTGCGCGGTGGCGGCGGCAATTTCGGCGTCGTCACGGCTTTCGAGTTCAAGCTCCACCAAGTCGGTCCGCAGGTGCTGTCGGGGCTTGTCGTTCATCCCTTCGCCGATGCCGAAAACGTGTTGGGGGAATACCGCGCCGCGCTCGAAGCAGCGCCCAATGAGCTGACCTGCTGGGTGGTCATGCGGCAGGCGCCGCCGCTGCCGTTCCTGCCGGCCGAATGGCATGGCAAGGAGGTGCTGGTCCTGGCCATGTGCTATTGCGGCGACCTTCAGGAGGGCGAGAAAGCGACGCAAAGGCTTCGCGCCATCGGCACACCGATTGCCGATGTCGTCGGCCCCAACCCGTTCACCGGCTGGGAGCAGGCATTCGATCCGTTGCTGACGCCCGGCGCCCGCAACTATTGGAAGAGCCATGACTTCACCGAGCTTTCCGACAGCGCGATCGAGGTCGTCACGGCCGCGATACCCCGGCTTCCGGGGCCTGAATGCGAGATATTCTTCGCTCATATCGGCGGTGCCGCGGGCCGCGTGACAGCGGATGCAACAGCGTTTCCGCAACGCAGCGCGCATTTCGTCATGAATGTTCACGCCCGCTGGCGCGAACCGGAAATGGACCGCGCCTGCATCGACTGGGCGCGCGGTGTTTACGAGGCGGCCAGGCCCTATGCCGCCGGCACGGCCTATGTGAACTTCATGCCCGAGGACGAGGTCGACCGGGTCGAAGCAGCCTATGGCGGCAACTATCGGCGGCTTCTGGAAATCAAGCAGCGTTATGACCCGCTGAACCTGTTCCGCATGAACCAGAATTTGCGCCCGGCGGAAAGCCTGCGCGCCGCATAGGCGTGCGCACGCAATGACAAGGCCCGCGCCTCCGACGGAGGACGCGGGCCTCATTTTTCGGGTCATGCGCTGGCAGGTATCAAGATCGCAACGCGATGCACGCCGACCACGGCACTTGTGTTCGTGGCACCGTCGGTCTTGCCCTTGGCGCAAGTGTACATGTCGCCTTCCCTAAGTTTGAATTCCTTGTCCGCTTTCTTGATCGTGAATTCGCCGGCAGCGATCGTGCAGACCATGTCGTTGTCCATGACCATTTCAGGAGCGACGGCTCCGGGCTGAAAGACTATGTCGACAATCGAGATGCTCTTGTAGGCGGGAATGTCGGAGTTGCCGGTGCCGACCTCCACCAGTCTGACGCCGGGCGCAATCTCCTTGCCCTCATTCGGGCCGTACTCCTTGGCCGTTGCGGATCTCGCCAAAGCGAATAGAGGCGTAACCGCGGCGGCCGTGACGCCGAGCGCAATTGCAGACCTGCGAGTCATGGTTTCCATCGCATCCTCCCTTTGTTGGTCGCGCACAAACGTGCATGACCGCAGTATATTAGCACAAGCGAATTTACCTGTATGCAAGGCGGCCCCGGCAGCGCAGCCTGCGCGCAGACGATCACGGGTGATGCGACGCTTTTTATCCCGAAACGGCCTTCAGCTGGCGCCCGGCCAGGCAAGGTCTAATCCTTTCGGTTTCTTGACTCGGCCGGCAAAAACGGGCAGCAAAGCCTGATACGGCGGGCATTTCCGCCGTTTTCATACTCGTGGAGGGAGCTTTTTTTGATATCGACCTTCGCCCAATCGGCGATCGGTAGAGGGATTGGTTAACCAAGTTTGTCCATCTTTTGAATCAATCGGCAACAGACGCGAAGCGTGCTGGGGGCACTAGGCGACTGTGATTGTGACGGCTGCGAGCCCCGCATGCCGCGAGGCCGATTGAGGTTGGTTGTATGGTGTTTGTGCGTTTGAAAAACCGGGGTGACAATCCTGATACTGGAGTTACTTCGATGAGGCCCGGCCTGCGCTGGGCCGCGATTCCCATTGTTGGCGTTGCGATCGCTCTGTGGTCGGTGGCGACCGTGGCCGGCCTCCATTCGGTGGGAACCTCGCTCACCGCCGCCTCCAACAGTCTTCCGCCAAGCCTGCTCGCGCCGCGCACCATCGCGCTCGCCGATCCCCAGCGCACGCTTGCCAGTTCATGGGCCAATTCGTGGGCGCCGTCACTGGCAAGCCGGCAGCGCCAGGCGTCGCTGCTCGATCGGTGTGATGCCGGTTGCGCGCAGGCCGCCGCGAACTTCGTGCATGAAGGCAAAGCGGCGCGTCTCAAGCCGTTAGCGCAGCCGGATACTGCGCCGCTTGTCGCAGAAATCTCGCCGCAAGCGCGCTTCGACAGCGTGGTGGCGAAAGCCGCGCTGTCGCCGCAAAAGCTTGCTGCCGCCTTTGCCCGCGCCTCCGGCGGGGCCGCACCGTTTGCGGTCGCCAGTCTGCCAACGGCAGCGCGCTTTGCGGAGCCGGTGCCTGATCAGCACGGTGCCGCGTCCGTGCGCTTCGGGCCCGAGGTTGCGGAAATCGAACGATCCTCCCGTCTGGCACTGGCGCTAGCGAGTGCATTGCCGGAACAGATGATCGATGTGCTGCCGCAAGTGACGACGGCTGACCCTGCTGCGTCGCAAGAGGGCGAGGTGCAGATGGCCTCGCTGCCGCCGCAGGACGAGATGTCCGACAGCGTTCCCTTGCCGACCTTTCGCCCGCATGCGGAAATCGATCAGTCAGACGAGGCGCCCGGGGTCGACGCACCCAAGGTCGACGCACCCAAGGCCAAAGCGCCCAAGGTCCAGGCATCGAAGGCCGCCAAGGCCCAATCTCAGCCATCCAAAGCCAACAGGGTGCAGGCCGCCACCGCTCCGCACGTCGAGATACCCCGGGCGCCAGCGTTGTCGCCGAGGAATTCGTCGTCAGCGGCTGTGCCAAGCATGCAAGGCAGCCCGGGCATGCAAAGCAGCCCGGGCAAGCCGGCCAAGCGGTCGAAAGCCGCAGACATGCTGGCCTATGCTAAGCCCGACAGCCCGGCGGGCGGCGGGGCCTTCCGCAACCTGTTCAGCAGGCCCGGCGTGGGCAGCGGCGTCGCCGTCTACGACATCTCGGCGAAAACCGTCTATATGCCGGACGGCTCACGGCTCGAGGCGCATTCGGGACGGGGCTCGATGGCCGACCAGCCGCGCTATGCCAACCGGAAGAATGCCGGCCCGACGCCGCCCCACACCTACGATTTGAGGCTGCGCGAATCGCGCTTCCATGGGGTGGAGGCCCTGCGCCTCACTCCTATCGACGGCAAAAACAAATATGGCCGCGACGGCTTTCTTGCCCACACCTACCTGCTGCGCGGCGGCCGCGCGGAATCGAGCGGCTGCGTCGCCTTCAAAGACTACGCCCGCTTCCTCGCCGCCTTCAAGAAGGGCAAGATCAAGCGTCTCGTCGTGCGCGGCTGATCAAGCCGCTAATGCAGGTCGCGTCGGAAGGGCGCGGCGCGTAGGTCCTCGCGGCGGTCCTTCGTGGCTTCCTCAGAGTTGATGACGAAGCTGTGGGGCATTTCGGCCAATCTCGAAGGTTTTCAATCCGGTCCAGGGATACTATGACTGACCGGTAACCGGGGCAGCGGCTTCAACCAATCGAGAGGAAGTCATGACTGTACGCGCTGTCGTTTGGGGCGAGAATATCCATGAGCGGACCAACGAGGTGGTCGCGGGGATCTACCCCGAGGGCATGCACGCGACGATCGCCGACGCGCTGGAGCTCGACCCCGAAATTTCCGTATCGTGGGCGACCCTTGAGCAACCGGAGCATGGCCTGCCGGCCGACCGTTTGGCCCAAACCGATGTGCTCGTGTGGTGGGGACACAAGGACCATGGCGCGGTCGCCGACGAAGTCGTCGAGCGCGTGGCGCGACGCGTCTGGGAAGGCATGGGGCTGATCGTCCTTCATTCCGGCCATTTCTCGAAGATATTCAAGAAACTGATGGGCACGCCCTGCACGCTGAAATGGCGCGAGGCCGGTGAGCGCGAGCGGCTCTGGGTGACAAGCCCCAACCATCCGATCGCTGCCGGGATCGGCGAGTATTTCGAGCTCGAGAACGAGGAGATGTATGGTGAGCAGTTCGCCGTGCCGGAGCCTCTGGAAACGGTGTTCATCTCCTGGTTCCAGGGCGGCGAAGTGTTCCGGTCGGGGCTGACCTGGCGCCGCGGCGCCGGCAACATCTTCTATTTCAGGCCAGGTCACGAGACCTATCCGACCTACCACGACAACAAGTCCAAAAGGTGCTGCGCAATGCGGTGAAATGGGCGCACAACCCGCAGGGCTCAAATCCGGCCATCCTCGACGCGCCGAACGTGCCGGTGGAAAAGGCGCTCGAGCCGATCGTCGAGCGCGGCGGAAAACTCCATGCCGAGGGCGAAGCCGGCTATCGCTAGACCATGATCCCGAACCTTCGGTTCGGAAAATCCACGGTCGAACAAGAAGATAAAGCCTCATCCTAAGGATAAGAATCATGCGTCTCCTGATACTCGGCACCGGCTGGATGGCGGAAGAGCACGCCAGGCAGTTCAGCAAGATCGAAGGCGTCGAGCTGGTCGGCGCCGTCGATCTCGACCGCGCGCGTGTCGACAAGTTTTCGGACAGCTACGGTATCCCCAACCGGTTCGCGTCGCTGGAAAACGCGCTCGCATGGGACAAGTTCGACGCGGTGGCGAACGTGACGCCGGATCGCATCCACCATCCGACCACCATGATGCTGATCGCGGCGGGCAAGCCGGTGCTGTGCGAAAAACCGCTGGCCGAAAATTACCAGAGGGCCAGTGAAATGGCCGATGCCGCCGAGCAAGCCGGCATCATCAACATGGTCAACTTGACGTATCGCAACGTCGCCCCGCTGCAGAAGGCGCGCACCATGGTGCTGGCCGGCGAGATCGGCCAGATCAGGCATGTCGAAGCGTCCTATCTGCAGAGCTGGCTGGTTTCCAAATTCTGGGGCGACTGGCGCACCGATCCGAAATGGCTTTGGCGGCTGTCGCGCGGCCACGGCTCCAATGGCGTGCTGGGCGATGTCGGCATCCACATCCTCGATTTTGCCAGCTATGGCGCGGCGCTCGACGTCGACCATGTGTTCTGCCGCCTCAGGTCGTTCGACAAGGCGCCCGGCAACCGGATCGGCGAGTACGAGCTCGACGCCAACGACAGTTTCACCATGGCGCTGGATTTCAGCAACGGCGCCTTCGGCGTCGTCCATGCCAGCCGCTGGGCAACCGGTCATCTCAACGAATTGCGGCTGCGCATCTATGGCGACAAGGGCGGCATCGAGGTCGTGCACAATCTGAAAAACTCGGAGCTGAAAGCGTGCATGGGCGAGGACATTGAGAACGCCAAATGGCAGGTTCTCGATGCCGGAACGGTGCCGACCAACTACCAGCGCTTTGTCGATGCGGTGCGCACGGGCGTTCCGCCTGAGCCGTCGTTCCGCCACGCGGCTGAATTGCAGAAGGTGCTCGACCTCGCCGTCGTCTCCGACGAGAAGCGGGCAGAGCTCAGGGCCCATGCGGATACACAATAAGCTTGGGTTCCTCGCCCCGGCGAGGTGGGGGTGAGGAACCCAGGTCCTGCGCAGTCTTCGTCCGCTACAGACCTTCAACCTTGCGTTGCAGACGACAGCTAGTCGTCACCCGATGGATCGGACCAAGCGCCGTTAGGCCTCGAGGAAGTCCAGGGCCTTTTTCACGAAGGCGTCGTGATACTGAAAAATGGCCGTATGCCCGCCGTCCTCGTACAGGACCAGCTCGGCATTGGGAAAGCGCCGTGCCATGTCGACGGAATTGCTGGTGGGCACCATTCTGTCGTGATCGCCATTCACCACGAGGACCGGGTGCCGGATACGCGACAGGTCGGCAGGGCGCTCCTGGCCAAAGGCACGGACCGCCTTGAGCTGCTGGTTGAAGGCGCCGAGCGCGATGGGCTTGTCGCGGTCATTGGTCCGTTCCTTTAATCGCTGCAGAAACTCGCGCGCCGCCTTCTTGCCGTTGGGGCTTCGGGTGAAGAAGAGGTAGTTCTTTGGGTCCTTGATGGTCAGCGCGGCGCGGATCATGTCGAAGATGGTGACGAACGTCACCTTGTCGATGCCGACACCACCGGCCGGGCCGGTTCCCGCGAGTATGATCTTGCGAACCAGATCAGGCTCCAGCTGAACAATCGCCTGGGCGATGAAGCCGCCAAGAGACAGGCCGAGCAGGTCGACCTGCTCGAAACCGAGGGCCCGGATGAAGGCGATCGCGTCGCGGGCCATCGCCTCCACCGTGTTGGGAGTGGACCCGCCTGATGCACCAACACCACGGTTATCGAAGGTGATAACTCGCCGTTTTGCGGCAATACCATCGACGACCCGGGGATCCCAATTGTCGAGAACCGCACTCAGATGGGTAAGAAAGATCACCGGTACCCCGGTTGTGGGCCCAAGTTCCCGGTAGGCGAATTTCGTACCGCCGACGTCAACCGTTTTCGTCGGCACGTCCCTGTGTTTGATGATCGCCGCAGGTCGCGACAGATGATGCACGTTCATGATGGTTTCCCTTCTTCTGGCTTGTCGTTCTCGCGGGGCTGGAGCAACGCCTTCGCCGCTACCGCGCCAGCCTCAAGAATGCGATCGGACAGTTCGGTTCCGTTCACCGCGCGGGACAGCTCAAGCGTGCCGATCAGGGTCGCGAAGACACCGAATGCGACAGCCTCGGGGTCTCGGGCGTCGGGCGTCAATTCGGCCGCCACCTGGCGTACGAGCTTGAGCAGGTGTTCGGCGTAGACTTGGCGCGTCTCGACCGGCTCACGCGCAATTTCGGGCAACAGCGCGGCTGAAGCGCAACCTTTGCCTGGATTGTCTCGGTGTTCCGCCGACAGATACACGTCGATGGCCATTGACACGCCACCGGCGGCCAATAGCTCCCGAATCTGGACCGCCTGAACCTCCAGGGCGGCCGCCAAACTCTCACGCACAAGCGCCGCCTTGGACGGAAAATGGGGATAGAAAGCTCCATTGGTCAGTCCCGCCTCGCCCATGATGCCTGCGAGACCTGATGCAGCGATGCCGTCGGAGCGAAACCGCTCGGTCGCCACATCCATGATCCGCTGCCGCGATGCTTCCTTCCTGCCCTTCTCGTAGCGCATGTTTTTCTCCTTCAATCAGCTATTGCATTACGATCATATTATCATTAAGTGATCGTAATGCAATAGCGCGGCGCATCGGAGATGTCGATCGGGCGCTCTTGGTCTCCTCAATTTGGGAAAGCTACAATGAAGGCCTTCATCGTCGATCGATACGCAAAGAACGCTCCCCTGCGGCCTGGAGAGGTTCCGGAGCCGGAAGTAGGGGAGAATGACGTGCTGGTGCAGATCCATGCCGCCAGCCTCAATCTGCTGGACTCCAAGATCAGGGACGGAGAATTCAAACTCATCCTGCCCTATCGCCCGCCCTTCGTTGCAGGCCATGACGTGGCTGGCACGGTCATTCGCGTCGGCTCGAAGGTCCGACAGTTCAAACCGGGCGACGAGGTCTACGCGCGACCGCGCGACGGTCGGGTCGGGACTTTCGCTGAATACATCGCCATTAATGATGCGGACGTGGCCCTGAAGCCGAAGAACCTCAGTATGGAAGAGGCTGCGTCCATTCCCCTGGTGGGGCTGACCGCTTGGCAGGCGCTGGTTGAAAGAGCGAAGCTGAAGAAAGGACAGAAGGTCTTCATTCAGGCGGGCTCCGGCGGAGTGGGAACATTCGCCATTCAATTGGCAAAGCACCTCGGCGCGACGGTCGCCACGACAACAAGCGCGTCGAACACGGAGATGGTTAGGAAATTGGGCGCCGATGTCATCATCGACTACAAGAAGGATGACTTCGAGAAAGTCCTCTCGGGCTACGACGTCGTCCTGAACAGCCAGGACAACAAGACCCTCGAAAAGTCCCTGCGTGTGTTGAAATCAGGCGGCGTCGCCGTTTCGATCTCCGGTCCGCCCGATGCTGGGTTTGCCAGGGAGAAGGGTCTGAGCGTGGTGCTGAACTTGGTCATGCGCTTTTTGAGCGCCGGCATCAGGAGGCGGGCCAAACGCGCAGGTGTCCAATATTCGTTCCTGTTCATGGCGGCCAATGGGGAGCAGTTGACCAAAATCACGTCTCTCATCGAAACGGGCGTCATCCGCCCGGTTATAGATCGCGTCTTCCCGCTTGAGCAGACCAATGAGGCCCTGGCCTACATCGAGCAGGGCCGCGCCAAGGGTAAGGTTGTCATCAAGATCAAATAGTTTTGCAAGGCTCCAGGCGACGACCTTCGCTTCCGGCATCGCCAAATGATGTTCTACCCAAGCGTCGCGATGGGCATAGTTGCGGACTGTTCGACACTATCCGCCCATCTCGCCATCGGCAGCCAGCCAACTGAGTTGAGCTAGAACTCTAATGCCGCAGGATCTTGCTTAGGAAGGCGCGGCTGCGGTCGGACTTGGGGTGCGAGAAGAACTCGTCGGGCGTGCCGCTCTCGACGATGGCGCCGGCGTCCATGAATACCACGCGCTGGGCGACCTTGCGGGCAAAGCCCATTTCGTGGGTAACCACCATCATGGTCATGCCTTCCTCGGCGACCGCAACCATGACGTCGAGCACTTCCGAGATCATCTCGGGGTCGAGCGCCGAGGTCGGCTCGTCGAACAGCATGATCTTGGGACGCATGCCGAGGCAGCGGGCGATCGCCACGCGCTGCTGCTGACCGCCGGAGAGTTGCGCCGGATAGGCGTTGACCTTGTCGGCAAGGCCGACCTTGGCAAGCAGCTCGCGTCCAGCCTTCTCGGCCTCAGTGCGCGGGATCTTGCGCACATGGATCGGCGCCAGCGTCACGTTCTCGAGTACGGTCTTGTGCGGGTAGAGGTTGAACGACTGGAAGACGAAGCCGATCTCGGTGCGCAGCCGCGTCATGTTGGTGGCGGGATCACCGAGGCGCTGGCCGTCGACCACCAGGTCGCCGTCGCGGATCGTCTCCAGACCGTTGATGCAGCGGATCAAGGTGCTCTTGCCCGAGCCGCTCGGCCCGCAGACGACGACCACTTCGCGCGGCTCGACGCTGAGCGTGATATCCCTGAGCACATTGAGCGGGCCGAACCATTTGTTGACGCCGCGAAACTCGATCATGCCGGTACCATTTTTGCTGCGGTTCGACGTCATAACTGCACCTCGCCATGGGCCGCACCCATGCGCTGCTCCAGCCGGCGCGCCAGCATGATCAGCGGATAGCAGACGATGAAATAGCCGAGGCCGACGAGGAAGAAGACCAGCAGGCCGTTTGGCACACGCTGCACCACCAGCCAGCCGACGCGGGTGAGGTCGGTGAGCCCGATGGCCGAAACAACAGAGGAATCCTTGATCAGCAGCACATATTGCCCGACCAGCGGCGGCAGCACGATGCGCATCGCCTGCGGCAGCACCACCTGGCGCATGCGCTGCCAGCGCGACAGGCCGGACGCCAGCGCCGCCTCGACCTGGCCGGTCGGCACCGAGCGGATGCCGGCGACGACGATCTCGCAGATGAAGCAGGCGGCCAGATTGGTCAGCGCGATGATGCCGGCGGTGAAGGCGTCTAGCTCGATGCCGAGTTCCGGCAGGATGAAGAAGATCAGGAAGATCTGCACCAGGAACGGCGTGCCGCGGATCAGGTCGACCCAGGCGCCGATCGCGCCGCTGATCAGCCGGTTGCCGCCGGTCCGCAGGATGCCGAGGCCAAAGCCGATCAGCGTGCCCAGCATCAGGCTGATCAGCGACAGCACCACGGTCATGCCGAGGCCGCGCAAGGCGAGGGGATAGCTGCCGGCGAGGCTTTGCAGCTGCTGCCAGATCATGTGCTGCTCCTTGCCGGCTGCAATCCGAGCCAGCGCCCGGACAGCGCCGCCAGTCCCTTCAGCCCGTAATAGAGCAGCAGGTAGAAGGCGGCGATGGTGATAAAACCTTCCGCCGGCATGAAGCGGTCGGAGGCGAGCAATTGTCCGGCGCGCGTCAGTTCGGCGACCGCGATCAGCGAAAGCAGAGCGGAATCCTTGACCAGCACGATCGCCTGGCCGAGCAGCGGCGGGATCGTCACCTTGAACGCCTGCGGCAGGATGACCAGCCGCATGCGCTGGACATAGGTCATTCCCGAAGCGACGCCGGCCTCGACCTGGCCGCGCGGGATCGACAGGATGCCGGCGCGGATGATCTCGGCGACATAGGCGCCGCTGTTCAGCGACAGAGCGAGAATGCCGACGACGAGCTCAGGCAGGATGATGCCGAGCCGGGGCAGGCCGAAATAGAGGAAATAGAGCTGCGCCAGCAAGGGCGTGGCGCGCACCGCGTCGATATAGGCCTTGGCCGGGACGCGAAACATCCAGCCGCGCTGCAGGTTCATGGCGCTGAGCACGATGCCGACGGCGAGCGCCCCGGCAAAGGCGAGGGCAGACAGCCACACGGTCGTGACGAGGCCCTGCCCGAACAGGGGCAGATATTCGACGATGGTGCGGAAGCTGAAATTTTCGAGCATCGTTGGACTGGTTCCTCAAGCGGCGAAGTGCCGGACGGTTCGCATCGATACGTTCGGTTGCGAACCGTCCGGACTGTTTCGCTGCTTAGTGGTCTTTCTTCCAGTCGTCGGAATTGACCCAGTAGTCGAGGTTCTTCTGCAGGCGGCCGTCGAGACTGACCTGGTCGAGGAACAGGTTCATCCAGGTCAGCAGGTCCTGCTCGTCATAGCGCGTGGCGAAGGCCAGCGGCTCCTTCGACAGCATGTCCGGCATGATGGTGAAGCTGCCGGCCGGATAGGCGGTCGACTGGCCCTTGACCGCCGAGACGTCGTTGACGCCGCAATCGGCCTGGCCGTTGTTGACGGCGTCGAGCAGCAGCGGGCCGCCGCCCTTGTAGCTCTTGATGTCGGCATCGGGGAAGGCGGTCTTGGCCTCCTTCTCGCCGGTGGCGCCGAGCAGCACGGCGATCTTGGTGCCCTTGGCCTTGCAGTCCTCGGTGGATTTGAATTTGCTGTCGGCTTTGGTGAAGACGGTGCTGCCCGTGTACATGTAAGGCTTGGTGAAGGCGACCTTCATCGCCCGCGCCAGCGTCGGCGTCATGTCGGCGACCAGAAGATCGGCCTTGCCCGACAGCAGCGCCGGGATCAACCCATCCCAATCGAAATCGAGGAAGGTGATCTTCACGCCCATTTCCTTGGCCATCAGTTCGGCAAGCTCGACCGAACTGCCGGTGCGTTCGCCGGCAGCGCCGACCAGCGAGAAGGGCGGTCCTTGCGTCTGCACGGCAACGCGCAATTCGCCGCGCTTGGTGATCTCGTCGAGTGTTCCGGCGCTGGCCGCGGCAGTGAGGCCGGCAAGCGCAAGGCCTGCGATGAAAAGCTTGGCAATCTTCATTGGGCATTCCTCCTTGTTGTCGTTGTTATTTTCACTTGTTGTTCCACCCCTTGGGGTGCTTTTTGAGCGGCAGCGCCGTTGCCGGCGGCGACCACCGTTCGAAAATCCTTCAGTCCTAGTCGATCATTTCGGATACCCGTATACCGCGTCGGGCCAGTTCATCGAGAAAGCGGCCGTCGGGCACATGCAGCAGCGGGTTGAGCAGGCCGGGCTCGGTGATTTCGCCCCGCGCCAGCATCTGCGCCACGATGCTGGCGGGATAGCCGACGCCGAGGCTCATGCCGAACAGGCCGGAGGCCAGGTCGCGTTCGATGACCAGGTCCGACGTCACCGTCTTGCGGCGGCCGCCTTGGGTGCCTGAGAAGACATTGCGCATCACGCAAAGGTCCTTCTCGTCGGCGCCATATTGCAGTTGCGGGCCGAGCAGCCGGCCGAGAAATTCGCGTGGACTGGCGCCAACGCCGGGGACCTTGTCTTCGGAGAGGAAGCCAAGCTCCTTCAGCGGCGCCCAGAACGCCGACCAGCCCGGCCAGCGCAGCGAATAGCGGCCGGAGCGCTGCAGCCCCTTGGCGGCGGCAAGCATACCGGCATAATGCGGCGCGTCGCCGTTGGGGAAGGCTTCCAGCCTGCCGAGCCCCGCGACCTCGATCTCGTGAATAAAGCGATTTTCATGTTGTTGGCCGGCCGGCACCTCGACCCGTTGGCCGTCCTCGACCACCACGCTGTCGCGATTCTGGCTCATCAGAACCATATCGAAGTTCCAGCTCACCTTGTAGCACAGCGGCTTGGCCATCGCCTTCGGCTCGGGGATGCCGCCGCAATAGGAATCGATTGTCGTGATGGCGTCGAACTGCCTTGCGGCGCGCGCGTAGAGCACAAGGTCGATGCCGGGGTCGAGCCCGCATTCGGTCATGATCGAAACGCCGGCCGATTCCGCCGCTGGGGCGAGGTCGGCGATGGTCTTGCCGTAATTGGTGGTGACCAGCGGCGTGCGCGTCGCGATCGCGGCCAGCACCGCTTCGCGCATCAGCGGCTGCGGCAACAGGTCGATTGCGGCGTCGACACCCGTCAACACCTTCGCCAACACTGGAGCGATCGCACCTTCGGGCACGACGAAATGCACGCGGGCGAGGTCGGTCAGGCCGCCAAGCCGGGCTGCGCCGTCCGGCGCGGTATCGACGCAGACGACTTCTTCGACGCCGGCGCTGGCGACGAGATCGGCGATCGCCGCCCGGCCTTGCAGGCCGAGGCCGCCGAGAACCGCGATCTTCATGGCATTTCCTTTCGCCCAGTTTCGTCGCGCTTGGTCTCGTCCGACCAGCAGCCTTCCGGCAGGCTGACCCATTTGTTGCAGGAGGCCATGACGACGAACGTCTCGCTGCGCACGACTTCGCCGGGCTCGCCCGCGCCGGGGATCAGCTCGCTGGTGACGCGGTAGAGATCGGCGACATCGCCGGCCACCGTCACGTCGACGATGATGTCGAAGCGTCCGGTGACAACGGAGGCCGAGTTGACGAAAGGCAGCTCGGCGATGCGCTGCGCCAGTTCCCGGGCGCGGCCGCGGCCCTGGGCATTGATGCCGACGATCGCCGAGATCAATTCTGGGCGCTCGGTCAGGTTGAGCAGCCCGACGATCTTGAGCAGGTTGCGGTCGAGCAGGTTGCGCAGCCGCATGCGCACCGTCGGCACCGAGACCGCCATCTTCTCGGCGAGGCGATTGACGCCAAGCTGCGCGTCCTGCGACAGCAGCTTGACTAGTCGCCGGTCGGTCTGATCGAGATGTTCTCGCAGCGTTCAAACTTTCATAAATGAAAAGAAATGATGGAGTTTTCTTTCTGATATGAAAACATCTTAGGGCGTATCTTTTGAAATCGCAAGAGCGTTCGGCCGTCTTGTCAACAAGGCCGGACGGTGTAACCCGGAAGACGGAGGGTTTTGCCGGTGCCGTGGCCGACCGAGGGCATGCCGACTAACGCGGCTTCTCGATCCCAGGAATGCCGCCAATCTGCTCGGCGAGAAAATCGACCAGCAGCCGGACCCTGGCAATGCCCGCGCGCTCCGGGACGAGCAACATGCTCAGCGGTATGGGAGGCGGGGTGTAGTCTGGCAGGATCACTTCCAGCCGACCGGCCGCCAGGAGATCGTCGACAAGCCAGTGATGGGCAGGTGCGATACCGCGTCCGGCGACGAGCGCTTCGCGCGCTGCGAGCCCATGGTCGACCCGAAATCGGCCGCCAATGGGTACCGCATGGCGTTCGCCGCCCGGCCCCTGCAGGGCGAGCGTGTCGCTTCCTGCGATGTTCGACATCCGGATGCCTTCATGGCCAGGCAGGTCCTGCGGGACAGCCGGTCTGCCCCGCGCCGCCAGATAGGCCGGCGACGCCACCAGCAGACGCCGGGACTGACCGAGCGCCCGCAGCTTCATCGAGCTGTCGGTGAGCGGACCGAGGCGAAGCGCGATGTCGACGCCCTCCCGCACAAGGTCGATGCGCTCGTCGGTGAGGCTGAGATCAACCCCGATGTCGGGATAGCGGTCCTGAAAGGCGAAGATCAGCCGGCTGATGTGCAAAACCCCGAGCGCCGCCGTGCAGGATATCCGGATCGTGCCGGCCGAAGCCCCGCGCGTGCCCCGTGCCTCATCGCCGGCCTGCTCGACGAGGCGCAGGATCTGGACGCTGTCGGCATAGTAACGGCTGCCTTCATCGGTCATCGTGACACGCCGGGTGGTCCTGCTGAGCAGGGGCACGCCGACGGCGTCCTCGAGCTCGCGCAAATGCCGTGTGACCGTCGACTGCCCTACTCCGAGCTCGCGCGCCACCGCCGACAGGCTGCCGCGCTCGGCGACGCGAACGAAGGTGCGCATGCGCTCGAGGGTCACATCAGATCTATCCATTATTCGGCATAATCTTATGCATTGCCTGGATATAGCGGATCACCCCAGGGCTGGCTACCTTCAGCGTTCATTGTCCTTCGGAGTTGATCCATGAAAGTCCTGCTTGTTTTTGCTCATCCTGAACCGCGTTCGCTTAACGGCGCACTGCGTGACGTCGCCATCAGGGAACTCGAGGCCCAGGGCCACGAGGTGCTGATATCGGACCTCTATGCCGATGGCTGGAAAGCCGAGGTGGACCGTGCCGACTTTCCGTCGTGGCCGCCCGAAGAACGCTTCCTGCCGGCTGGGGCCTCCAAAAAAGCTTTTGCGACCAACACTCTAACCGATGACGTCAAAGCGGAGATCGAGAAGCTGCTGTGGGCCGACACGCTGATCCTCCAGTTCCCGCTCTGGTGGTACGCCATGCCGGCGATCCTCAAGGGCTGGGTCGACCGGGTGTACGCCTACGGCTTCGCCTATGGTGTCGGCGAGCATAGCGACAAGCGGTGGGGTGACCGCTTTGGCGAGGGAACGCTCGCCGGCAAGCGCGCGATGCTGATCGTCACCGCCGGCGGCTGGGAGGAGCATTATTCCGCCCGCGGCGTCAACGGCCCGATCGGCGACCTGCTGTTCCCGATCAATCACGGGATCCTCTATTATCCGGGCTACGACGTACTTCCGCCGTTCGTGGTCTACAGAGTGGATCGTTTCGGGGAGGCCGATTTCGAGCCTGTTGCGGAGCGCCTGCGCGAAAGGATGCGGACGCTCGAGACAACCCGACCCATTCCCTATCGGCAGCAGAATGGCGGCGACTATCACATCCCGAGCATGCAGCTCCGCTCTGAACTGGGCGACCCGGGCGCTGCGGGCTTCGCGCTTCACGAGGATCGCGCAGGCGCGAAATCGGCGACGCCGCGCTCGACTTTGCGGGACGTGGCCTGACGCAGCATCCCGAAAAGATCGGGCAAGGCGCCCGAAGCCTATGGGATGAATCAGCGACCGGCCCGGAAGATCGCGACGGCAGCAGCCGTCAGTGCGGCATTGCCTGATGCCGTAGTGCCGTCCGGAAGCGCCTTGCCGTCCTCCAGCCCGACGCGCGTCGACCAGTTGCGCTCCGCCGCCCTGCGCACGAACGGCCACACCGTGGCGTCGGAACCATGCAGCAGGATGGCGCGACGCATCTCGGCGCGGTCGAGCACGGCGGCGATGCCGTTGCAGACCTCCAGTGCCACGTCGTTTTCCTGCTCGGAGATCTCGATCAGGATGCGCAGCACCTGGCTGCCATGGTCGAGGCGGACCAGGCGCTCGGCATCAGCGACGGAGGCGAGCCCGGCCTCGATGCCGATACCGCGCTGCCGCAGGCTTTGCATGACTTCGGGCGCGGCTTCCTCGCTCAGATTGACCGAGGCGTAGTCGGGCAGCTCACTCCAGCCGGCGATCGCGGCGAGCGTCCGCTCGTCGTCGTTCTCGATCCAGGCGCCGGTGGAGATACCGATCAGCGTTCCAGGGCAGGCGCGGCGAAGCGCAAGGATGGTACGGTCCATCGCCGCCGGCGCGAGGCTTTCGCGGCCGTCGAGCCCGCGTGCATGGACATGCAGCTCGGCCGCGCCAGCGGCCACGCTGGCCGCGCCGTCACGCGCCATGGCTTCAGGATCAAGCGGCAGCTGCGGATGGAAATCGGCGCTGCGCGCGCCATTGATGCAGGTCTGGACAATCATGGGTCAGCCCGGTTGAATTCTGGCAAGTCTAGCGCATGATCGCAGACACAGGAATCGGGTTCGTGCCGGGCGGCCGCTTCTTGGTGGCGAAGAGTCGCCGATGTTGGCGCTGCCCCTCATCCCCCTGCCGGGACCTTCTCCCCGTATAGTGACGGGGAGAAGGGGGGCGGGCCGCAACCTCAGCGCTCTTTCTGCTACGCTGATGATTGGCGAAATCTTCGGTGAAGGCGTCCTTCTCCCGGCAGGCAGATGAGGGGCAGCGCCGGCCGTCGACCCTTACCTCGAAAACTCGCTGCGCACGATGCCGTGGCGCTGGAGCTTGTCGTAGAAGGTCTTGCGCGGAATCCCCAGCGCTTCGATCGTGCGCCTGACGTCGCCCTCGTTGCGGCCAAGCGTCTCGCGGATGATGTCGGCCTCGTAGCGCTCCAGCCGCTCCGGCAGCTTCATGGCGGCATCCGGCTGGGTTGGGGCAGGGGATGGCGCTCCGGCACCCTCCTCCAATCCAAGCACAAACCGCTCGGCGAAATGCGCGAGTTCGCGCACATTGCCCGGCCAGTCATGCTCCCTGAGATGGCGGTGCACCGCGGCCGGCACCGCCGGCACCGGACGCCTGAAGCGGGCGGCGGCGCGCTCGGCGAAATAGAAGAACAGCAGGGCGACGTCGTCGCGGCGCTCGCGCAGCGGCGGAATGGAAATCGTCACCACGTTGAGCCGGTAGTAGAGGTCCTCGCGGAACGTGCCGCGCTGGTGCGGGTCGCCGAGATCGACCTTGGCGGCCGCAACGACGCGCAGGTCGACGGGCCGCATTTCGTTGGTGCCGAGCGGCGTGACCTCGCGCATCTCCAGCACGCGCAGCATCTGCACCTGTGTCGAGACCGGCATGCTTTCGATCTCGTCGAGGAACAGCGTGCCGCCGCTGGCATGTTCGATGCGGCCGATTCGCTTCTTCTGCGCGCCGGTGAAGGCGCCCGCCTCATGGCCGAACAATTCGCTCTCGATGACCGTCTCCGGCAGCGTGCCGCAATTCAGCGCAACGAAATTGCCCCTGGCGCGGCGGCTCCAGCGATGCAGAAGGCTGGCCACCACCTCCTTGCCGGAACCGGTTTCGCCGGTCACCAGCACGTCGACATCGGTGTCGGCGATCTGGCGCAGCGTCCGGCGCAGCCTTTCCATCGCCGGCGTCTGGCCGATCAGTGGCAGGCCGTCCTGCGCCTCTCCGGCCGCTTCGCGCAAGGCGCGGTTTTCCATCACCAGGCGGCGCTTTTCCGCGGCGCGGTGCACGCTCTGCACCAGCCGATCGGCGGCGAAGGGCTTTGTGATGAAGTCGTAGGCGCCGTCCTTGATCGCCTTGACCGCCATGGCGATGTCGCCATGCCCGGTGACGAGGATGACCGGAACGTCCGGGTCCAGCCGCAGGACGCGGTCGAAAAGCAGCAGGCCGTCGATCTCAGGCATGCGGATATCCGACACCACCACGCCGGCAAAACCGGCGTCGAGCGTCGCCAGCGCCTCGGCCGCCACCGAAAAAGCCGATACCGAGAAGCCGGCAAGCTCCAGCGTCTGCGCAGTGGCCTTCAGGAGATCGCTGTCGTCATCGATCAGGATGACTGGCGCGGCGTCATCGTTCGTCATTTCTGCTTTGGCCATTACGCTGCTTTTGCAAGATGGATGGTGAAGCGGGTGCCGCTGTCGTCGCTCGAAACCTCGATGCGGCCGCCGTAATCGGCGACGATGTCCTTCGAGATGACGAGACCAAGGCCGAGGCCTTTTTCCTTCGATGTGTTGAACGGCGTGAACAGCGATTTAAGGATAGCAGGCGGAATGCCCGAGCCGTTGTCGGACACGCCGACCGTGACCCCATCCGTCGTGTCTTCGACCGAGACCTGCACCCTGGCATCGTCGCGGCCGTCCAGCGCTTCCAGCGCGTTCTGGAAGAGGTTGATCAGCACCTGTTCGAGCCGGACCCGGTTGCCCATGACCTTGAGGCTCGGCGGCGGCAGGTCGATGGCCAGTGCTTCGAGCCGGCCGGCAAAGCGGCTTCTCAGCAGCACGACGGCGCCTTCGATGACGCCGCGCAGTTCCACAGGCTCGGCGGCGGTGCGGCCCTTGCGGGCAAAGGCCTTCAACTCCTCGGTGATGGTGCCGATGCGTTCGGTCAGTGCTGCGATGGCACCGAGGTTTTCCTCGACCGGCGAGGTCTGCTTCCTGTCGAGGAAGACGCGGGCGTTGTCGGCATAGGCGCGTATGGTGGCGACCGGCTGGTTGATCTCATGGGCGACGCCGGCGGCGACCTGGCCGAGGATGGCGAGGCGGTTGGCCTGGACCAGATCCTGCTGCACCACCTGCAGCTTGGCTTCGGTGCTGCGGTGGTCTGATATCTCGGCCTGCAGCCGGTCACGGGCGCGGCTCAGATCCTCGGTCCGTTCGACGACGCGGCGTTCGAGCTCGGTGCGCGCCGCCTGTTCGGCGGCGATCCGCATTTGTCCTGACTGCCGACGCCACAACAGATACGCAGCAAGGCCGAGCAACGGAACAACGACGCCGAGCGCAAGGAGCCGCATTTCACGGGCCGCGGCGGCGATCGGCGCCTCGGCCGGGACGAGATAGTCGAGCCGCCAGGGGGTCGAAGGGATCAGGGTTGAAAGCCTGAGATATTCCGCATCGCTGCCGCCGGGCGTCACGGCATGGACGATCGACATGTCCGGGCTAAGTGCCTGCGGGCGCGTGATCGGCAACGGCATCAGCAGTGCATCGCCGAACTGCTGGCTGTCCTGGATGGCGGCAAGATCAGGCCCGGCAAGCCGCGCCGTCGTCATGAAGCGCCAGGACGGCACGCTGGTGATCAGGACGACGCCATGCTCGTCGCTGACATAGGCCGGGCGGTTCGCCTCGCGCCAGTCGGCCTCGAGCTGATCGAACTCCGCCTTGACGACGACGACGCCGAGCGGTGCGGCAGCGTCGCCGACGCGGCGCGAGATGTAGAGGCCGGGGCGTTTGCTGACATTGCCGAGCGCGAAATATTCGGCGGTTCCCGATTGCATCGCCGCGGAGAAATAATCGCGGAACCGGTAGTCGTTGCCGACGAAACTGATCGGGTCGCGCCAGTTGCTGGAGGCGATCGCCAGCCCGTCGGTGCCGATGACATAGAGCACCGAAGCCTTGGTGCCGGAGACCAGCCCTTCGAGCTTGCGGTTCAGCACATCGGTTGCAGCACCACTTTTCTGCGCCAGCGCGTCGCGCACCTGCTGGTCTTCCGACAGCAGCAGGGGCAGGGCGCGCGGGCTTTCCAGCACAGCGCGCAGCAGCGCGACCTTCAGATTGGCATCGGTGCGACCTTGCGCCGCCAAGGCCCTGACCTCGGTGGTGCGGCCATAGAGGCCGGCGCCGTAAAGTGCGACCGTGGCGATCGCAAGGGCGATGGCCGCAAACAGCAGCCAGGCATGGCGCGCTCGCCTGCCGAGTTGCTCGGGCGTCGACGACAAGGCAGCGGCGGGGCGTTGAAGCATCGCCTATTTGTGCATGATTTCGCACAAATCACAATTCGGCTATGCGAATATCCGCACTTTCTGTGTGCGAAGCGACCTCGTGAGTTCTGGAATACTCAATAAAATCAAAGGGAGAGGCTCTTTTCCGCGCACTTGGCACGGCAGTTGCAGACACGACTTCAGCGGTCGCGAGGCTGCTGGGGGTCAACGCAATTGCTCCGGGAGGTCGAGCTTTCGATCGGAGCACAATGGAGGACGTCATGCAGACAGTATTCGCTGCCGCCGAGCCGCGCGGCAAACTTCCTTTCTACCGGCATCTCTATGTGCAGGTGCTGGCGGCGATCGCCGCCGGCGTGCTTCTCGGCCACTTCTATCCCGAAACCGGTGAGGCGATGAAGCCGTTCGGCGACGCCTTCATCAAGCTGGTGAAGATGGTGATCGCGCCGGTGATCTTCCTCACGGTGGCGACCGGCATCGCCGGCGTTTCCGACCTGCAGAAGGTGGGCCGCGTCGCCGGCAAGGCGATGATCTATTTCCTGGTGTTCTCGACGCTGGCGCTGGTCGTCGGTCTCGTCGTCTCCAATGTCGTCCAGCCCGGCGCCGGCATGCACATCAATCCGGCTACGCTCGACGCCACAAAGGTGGCGACGTATGCCGAAAAGGCGCACGACACCAGCATCGTCGGCTTCCTGATGAACATCATCCCCGACACGATCACCGGCGCTTTTGCGAAGGGCGACATCCTGCAAGTGCTGTTCTTTTCGGTGCTGTTCGGGCTCGCTCTTGCGCTGGTTGGCGACCGCGGCCGCCCGGTCGTCGATTTCCTGCAGGCACTGACCACGCCGATCTTCCGCCTCGTCGCCATCCTGATGAAGGCCGCGCCCATCGGCGCCTTCGGCGCCATGGCCTTCACCATCGGCAAATACGGCATCGGCTCGATCGCCAACCTCGCCATGCTGATCGGCACATTCTACCTGACCGCGCTGCTGTTCGTGCTGGTGGTGCTCGGCGCGGTCGCCCGCTACAACGGCTTCTCGATCCTGGCGCTGATCCGCTACATCAAGGAAGAGCTGCTGCTGGTGCTCGGCACCTCGTCCTCGGAAGCGGCACTGCCGGGCCTGATGGCCAAGATGGAGCGCGCCGGCTGCAACCGCTCGGTGGTCGGCCTGGTCGTCCCGACCGGCTATTCCTTCAACCTCGACGGCACCAACATCTACATGACGCTGGCCGCGCTGTTCATCGCGCAGGCGACAGACACGCCGCTCACCTTCGGCGACCAGATCCTGCTGCTCGCCGTCGCCATGCTGAGCTCCAAGGGTGCCGCCGGCATCACCGGTGCCGGCTTCATCACGCTTGCTGCGACGCTTTCGGTAGTTCCCACCGTGCCTCTCGCCGGCATGGCGCTGATCCTCGGCGTCGACCGCTTCATGTCGGAGTGCCGGGCACTGACCAACTTCGTCGGCAATGCGGTGGCGACCGTGGTCGTGGCGCGCTGGGAAGGGGAACTCGACCAGACCAAGTTTGCCGCCGCGATGGCCGGCGACTTGCCGGAGGAAGCCGATCTGTCGCTGCCGGGGCTGCAGGCAGCCTGACGTTCAGGCTGCACGGTCATATACCGAAGCCGGCTGCCGCCGGCTTCGGTATAGCCGCCGCCAACCTCCCAACCTCTGCGATTATCCACAGTCCACGCCGCTGCGCGCTGCCTCAGATGTAACAGACTTGTGAGTCTTGTTCTTGGTGCGGGGCTTGTTCCAGCCGTATTTGAAGGTCAGTATCCGCCATGCCTTCAAGGCGCCCGTCCACCTCGATCCCGACCTGATCGCGACCGAAGGGCGAGACATTTCCGTCGGGCTCGGTTGCGACCGGCCGAAAACCGTCGGAGCTTTTGCTGCCGCCGACCACAACCTTGACCAAGGCGGCAGCCCTCGAAGGCATTGCGGCCTCAGTACGAAGTCGCAAAGCGAGCCCGTCTCCTGATGGAAAGCCGCAGGCTTTTCCTCAGGAAACTCGTCGGGCACTTGAAGAGGGGGCAGGCCCGTGCGCGGGATTTTGCCGAAACCAAAGCAAGATGCGAGGTCAAATGCGATGCAGTCTGTCCCGAGGATTCCGGTATCCATCATCATCCCGAACTACAATTACGCGCGTTTCCTCAAACGCAGCATCGACAGCGCCCTGGAGCAGGACTACGCGGATGTAGAAGTCATCGTCGTCGACGATGCATCTCAGGACAATTCGACGACAATCATGAAATCATATGGGGACAGGATCCTCGCCTGCCCGCGAGCGCAAAATGGCGGGCATGCCGCCGCTTTCAACACCGGCTTTGCGGCAAGCTCGGGCAAGATCGTCCTGTTCCTCGACGCCGACGACTTTCTCTATCCGACCGCCGTTTCCAGGATCGTCGACACCTGGGACGCGGCAACCGCCCAGGTGCAGTCCAGGTTGCATATCGTCGACGAACGACAACGCATCAAGGATGTCTTTCCGCCGCCCGAACTGCCTTTCGACAGCGGCGACGTCATGCCGAAACTCCTGAACAAGGGCCGCTATCAGACTACTGTGACCAGCGGGCTGGCCTTTGACCGCTCAACCCTGGAATCGATCATGCCGATTCCCGAGCCGGAGTTCCGCCAGGGAGCCGATGGCTATCTTGCGACACTGGCGCCGCTTTACGGGCACGTCCAGTCCATCGACGAATGCCTCGGCGCCTACCGGATCCACGGCGCCAATCATTCGGTCTTCGGTGAAAAGCTCGCCGAGCGGGCACGCTGGAGGGTAACCCACGATTTCCGCCGCATGCAGGCGCTGTCGGACCATGCTTCCGGGATCGGCCTGACAATTGTGCCGTCGGAGGCTGTCCGCCACGATCCGGTCCATCTGGAAGAGCGGCTGGCGTCGCTGTGCGCAGACAAGCGCCAGCACCCCGTGGCCAATGATTCCCGGCTGGCGCTCGGGGCGGCGGGCGCCGTGGCCAGCCTCGAAATGACGGCGTCCCTGCGCCGGCGCGCCGTCCTTGCCGCCTGGTTCCTATCGGTCGGGGTGTTGCCGCGGAAAATGGCGATGGCGGTGCTGTCGTGGAAGCTTGACGCGTCGTCGAGACCGGCATTCCTCAGCCGTCTGTCCAAGACAATCCGCCACGCGATGGGATAGCTTGCTTTGATATAGTCCGCCAACTATCCGGCTCTGTTCGGCCTCTCACTCGACCAGAACATGCGCCTCCCGCGCGGCTCCGACAAACGCATCCCTGGCGATTTCGGCCGAAACATCGCCGCTCATGGCCCGGCGGCATGCGCGCAGCGCTGAGCTGTGTTGCAGACTGCCCGCATCCCGCCACTGGCCTGTCAGCAATTCGACGGCCTGTTGTGCGTTGGAAATATGTCGGATCGCTCCCGTGATGCCGACCGAAACCGCAACCGGCTTGGAAAACCATCCTTGGTTCATGGTGGAACCTTTGATGAGTTGAACCCACCAAAACGCATATCGTGGCGCAAGGTTTCATTCGTGCCTGTCACCATGGCGTGAAGGCGGCGCTCCGCCGCCAGGAGTCGGTGGGCGTCCCGTTCCAACGCAACGAACGCAATGGCCTTGCGGTGCATGCCGACCCGGGTAGGGCAGGCACGCTTCTGCCCTAATGCGCCCCGCGCAGCCTGACCATAACACTGCGCGCCGCAAGCACCAAAACCGTGATGATGATCAGGATCACCGAGAGGGCGGCGATCGCCGGGTCGATGTTGTCGCGCAGGCCCATCCACATCAGCCGGGGCAGCGTGATGGCGTTGACCGAGGTGATGAACAGGGTGACGCCGATCTCTTCCCATGACAGCACGAAGGACAGCAGGGCGGCGGTGACGATGCCGAACTTGATGTTGGGCATGATGATGCGCGTGGCGCGTTCCCATACCGTGGCTCCGAGGCCGCGCGCTGCAAGGTCGATGCGCCGGTCGAGCTGGCTGAGCGACACCAGGATCAGCACCGTGGCGAAGGGCACCGTCATCACTGCATGCGCCATGGCGACGCCGAGCCAGGTATCGTAGCCGAAGAATGAGCTGACACCCGAGATCGAGGTCAGCAGGAAGTAGAGCGTGATCGCCGAGACCACCGGCGGCACCACCATCGGCAGCAGCACGAAGCCGACAAGTGCGGCGGTGAAGCGTGGCTGGAACATCCACACGCCAAGGCTGAAGCAGAGCGCCAGCACGGTGGAGAAGGCGCTGCTGACGACGCCGATCCTGATCGAGAGCAGGATCGAGTTGATCCAGCGCGGATCCTCGATCAGCGCCCGGTAGTGGCGCAGCGACAATTCGCCGGACGGCATTGCCAGCATGCGGGTCGGCGTCAGCGACACCGGGATCACGGCAAGCAGCGGCAACAGCAGGAATAGCGCAACCAGGGCGGCGAGGACCAGCGAGACGGGGCCGGGGCGGTAGGTCGGCATCAGATCAGCTGCTTCGGTCTGACATAGCGGAACACCAGCGCCATCAGCGCGCCGACGAACAGCACCAGCACGACGCTGATCGCCGCCCCCAGGCCCCAGTCCGGGCTCTGGAAGATGCGGAGATAGATCAGCTCGGCGACCATAACGCTGCGGCCGCCGCCGAGGATCGCAGGCGTCACGAAGAAGCCCAGCGAAAAGACGAAGACGATGAGCGCCGAGCCGATGATGCCCGACCGCGTCATCGGCACGAAGACCGACCAGAAGGTGCGCATGCGGCTGGAGCCGAGCCCGCGCGCCGCCAGCAGCACGCGGTCGTCGAGGCTGCGCATCGAAGACGCCAGTGGAAACACGGCGAAGGGGATAAGGAAATGCGTCATGCCGACGATGACGCCGAATTCGTTGCGTACCAGTGTCAGCGGTTCTGAGATGAAGCCGATCGCCTGCAGCCAGGTGTTGAACAGGCCGCGATTGGAAAGCAGCGCCACCCAGCCGAAGGCGCGCGTCAGCACCGAGATCCAGAACGGCACCAGGATGCAGAACTCGGCGATCACGCGCTGCGCCGGCGTGCCGCGCACCCACACCACGGTGATGGCGTAGGCGGCGGCAACCGAAACAATTGTGACGATTGCGGCGATGCGCAGCGTGCGGACAAACACCGACTGCACCAGCGGGTCGCTTAACAGCGTGCCATATTGCCCGAGCCCCGGCTCGGGCAGGGTGAAGCTCCAGTTGACAACGCCGAAGAATGGCCAGGCGTAGGCGGCGGCAAGGAAGAGGAGCAGCGGCGCCATCAGCAGCGCCGCGCCCATCCTGTCGGAGAGATATGCTTTCATCTCGGCCCCGGTTATCCCGGTCTATCAGGCGGAGATGATCTTCGTGTATTCGTCGAGTGCGGCCCCGTAGTTCTTGGCGTACCACTCCATGTCGAGCGGTATCTGCTTCTTCATGTTTTCGGGGTCGACCGGGTTGATGCGCTTCTTGTCGGCGGGGATCAGCGCGTCGGTGGCCGGATTGGCCGGACCCTGGCCGAGCTTGTCGAACATGATCAGTTGCTTCTCCGGATCCTGGGCGCTGGCGATGAACTTCATCGCCGCGTCCTTGCCGCCGGGATTGCCCTTGAGCACGGCGAGCGCGCCGGGCGAGATCAGGCCCTGGTCCCAGATGAACTTGATCTTGCCGCCGGAATCCTGCTCGATCAGCGACGCCCGGGTCGACCAGACGATCGCCATCGAGGCCTCGCCGTCGAGCAGCACGCTCTGGCTTTCGGCGCCGCCGCCCCAATAGGCGACGACATTCTCCTTGAAGGCGGCGATCTTATCATGCGCGCGCTTGAGGTCGAGCGGGTAGAGCGAGGCCGGCGCGATGCCGTCGGCGAGCAGTGCCGCTTCCCAACTCGACACGCCCCATTTGTAGAGCGAGCGCTTGCCGGGGAATTTGCTCACATCGAAGAAGTCGGCCATGCCGGTTGGTGCCTGGCTGCCGAATTTTTCGGAATCATAGGCGATGACATAGGAGAAGAAATAGGTCGAGGCGGCGTGCTCCCAGCCGAAGCCCTCGCGCATCTTCTTCTTGTCGACGATCGAATAGTCGATCGGTTCGAGCATGCCTTGCGCGCCGAGCGTGATGGCCGAGAACGGGTCGACGTCGACCAGGTCCCAGGTCGGGGCGCCGCTCTTGAACTGCGCCGCGATCGCGCCCTCGGTCGGGCCGGAGCCATCCATCTTGACGGTGATGCCGGTCTCCTTGGTGAAGGCCTGGCCATAGGCCGCGTCATAGGCGGTGATGGCGTCACCACCCCAGTTGACCAGGACCAGTTCCTTGGCTTGCGCGAAGGCGCCGGTTGAGCGCAGCAGCATCGGCGTCCCGGCCAGCACGAGTGCGGCCAGTTGCGTGAACTGCCGGCGCGAGATCTCGCCGCGCACCGCCCTGGCGGACAGCGTCTCGATCGAGTGTTTCTTGGTTTCGCTCATCTTTGAATTGCTGGTCATGTCAGTTCCCCTTTTTTGTCGTTGATAGTTCCCGAAGCCAGCCTGGCGAATTTCAGCTTCGCTACGCCGATCGTCATTGTCCTCCGTCCGGAAGGAGGAAACCTTTTTCCGCCGGCCATGTCAGCCATACGGAATTGCCCTTGCCGAGTGCCGAAGCGGCGACCTCGTTCGGCACCGAGACCGTCACCTTGGCACCCTGGCGCGTCGTCAGATCGAGCCGTGTCGCAGCGCCGAGATAGGTCGAGGCGACCGCAGTCGCGGCGATGCCGTTCTCGCCGGCTGTCGCTTCGGGCGCGATCGACATGTATTCGGGCCGGATCGCCAGGATGGCGTTGCTGCCGACGGCGCTTGCATTGCCGCGCAGCGTGATGGTGCGGTCTTCGCACAGGCCGGTGGCGCCGTTGTCGGCATTGCGCACGTCCTTCAGCGGCAGCATGTTGATCTCGCCGAGGAACTCGGCGACGAAGCGGTTGGCCGGCCGGTCGTAGACCTCGTCAGGCGCGCCGACCTGCAGCAACTTGCCGTGGTTGAAGATGGCGACGCGCGACGACAGCGCCAGTGCCTCGCTCTGGTCATGGGTAACGAAGACGAAAGTGGTGCCGGTTTCCTGGTGCAGCCGCTTCATCTCGGCCTGCATCTGGCCGCGCAGGCCCTTGTCGAGCGCCGAGAACGGCTCGTCGAGCAAAAGCACGCCCGGCTCGAACACCAAGGCACGCGCCAGCGCGACGCGCTGCTGCTGGCCGCCGGACAATTGCGACGGCAGTTTCTTCTCGTGACCCTTCAGCCCGACGCGCTCGATCATCTCACTGATGCGTCGCTTGATGTCGGCCGCCGATTTCTTGCGCACCTTGAGCGGGAAGGCGATGTTGGCCTCGACGCTCATATGCGGGAAAAGGGCGTAGCCCTGGAAAACCATGCCGGCGGCGCGCTGCTCGGCCGGCCGCTCGGTGATGTCGACGCCGTCGCTGAACAGGCGACCGTCGGTCGGCTGCACGAAACCGGCAAGGATCATCAGGAAGGTGGTCTTGCCCGAACCTGACGGCCCGAGCAGGGTCAGGAACTCGCCGCGGCCGATATCGAGCGTCAGGTCGTCCAGCGCACGGAACGAGCCGAAGCTCTTGCCGATCCCGATTGCCTTGATCTCTGCGGCACGGCCGGGTTGCTGCATCCTGCCTTTGTCCTCAATGCTGATTGAAATCGTAGGCAGCGCGGCGGCTCACCGCAACCGAATAGTTTTCGCCTGACCGGCAAATTTGATTCATCTATGGCGCCAATCTCCCCCCCCCCTCGAGGGGGAGATGTCGCCAAAGGCGACAGAGGGGGTCGTCTCGCGTGGAGTGGCGACTTCCTCTTTCTTTGAAAGCAGACCGGGCCGAGCCCAGCCGAAGCGACCCCCTCTGGCCGCTTCGCGGCCATCTCCCCCTCAAGGGGGGAGATTAGCGCTGGTTCTCCGACAGCTTCGACCGCAACCATGCACTGAAAACATTCAGCACCGGATGCGCCGCCTTGGCATGTTCGGAAACGAGAAAATAGGAGCGCGGCGAACTGATCGCGATGTCGAACGGGCGGACCAGCCGGCCTTCGCTCAGCGCCCGGCGGCTGGTCAGCTCGTCGCCCATGGCGATGCCTTGGCCGGCGATCGCCGCCGAAAAGACCAGGTTCATGTCGGAAAAGAAGATGCCGCCCTCGATGTCGGGATTCTCGACCTTCGACAGCGCCAGCCAGCGCGCCCAGTCCTCGGTGTCGCCGAGATGCAGGAGATTGGCGCGCAGCACGTCGGCGGGCTTGGAAAAGCCGCCGATCTTGTTGAGCAGGGTCGGGCTGCACAGCGGCGTGAACGAGATTTCGCACAACAGCTCGACCGCGCGGTTCGGCCAGTTGCCGACGCCGAAGGCGATGAAGGCGTCGGCTTCGGCATTGCTGACATCGTCCAGCCGCCGCGGCGTCAGGATACGCAGCGCGACATCGGGGTACATCTGCCGGAATTCGCCAATGTGAGTACACAGGAACAGCGAGGCGAAGCCCGGCGTGCAGCTGACGCTGAACGAGCCGCCGACGCCGGTGCCGGCATGGCCCGTTACCGCATCGCCCAGCACCGTCAGCGCCTTGCGCACGTCACTGGCATAGCGTTGGCCGCGCGGCGTCAACGCCACGCCCTTGCCGATTCGCTCGAGCAGATCGAAGCCGAGATCGCGTTCGAGCAGGCGAAGCTGATGGCTGACGGCGCTGCGGGTCAGATGCAGTTCGTCCGCGGCGCGCCAGACGCTGCCGTGGCGGGCAAAACTGTCGAGGGCGCGCAGCGCCTGCGTCGATGGAATTCTCAAGAGGTGAACCGAATTTGCATGAGCCGGGAAAACATATCACTTTTTGGCGAGGCGCTTCACTGCTTTCTTTCACCCATGGAGGAACCGGTGACCACCTCGGCCCAAGCAACCGCGCTTGCCTGTCTCGACGATATCCAGCCGTCGCTGTCGGCGTGGACGCGGACGATTTTCGATTTCGGCGAGACCGCCTGGCGCGAATACCAGTCGGCCGCCTGGTATGTCGAGCATCTGAAGCACGAGGGCTTTTCGGTCGAGGAAGGCTCCGGCGGGATGCCCACCGCCTTCTGCGCCCACTGGACCAACGGCGCCGGGCCGACCATCGGCATGTATGCCGAGTATGACGCGGTACCTGGCAATTGCCAGGATGCGGCGACCGTCAAGCGACCGCGTCCGGGTCTAGGCGCTGAGGCCGGCGGCCACACCGATCCGCATTCGGGGCTGGGCATTGCCAGCCTCGGCGGTCTGCTGGCGGCCAAGGCGGCGATGCAGCGCCACGGCATATCGGGCACGCTGCGTTTCACCGGCGAGCCGGCGGAGAAAGTGCGAGGATCGAAGCCGATCCATGCGGCAAAGGGCTACTATGATGGCCTCGCCGGCATGATCTCCTTCCATCCCTTCTACATGCTGCCGCTCTGCAACACGGCGCGCTGGGACACACATTGCGGAGCGGCCTACGCGATGATCTACCGCTTTGTGTGCGACGAACCCGAAAATTGGGTTCGCGCAAGCGATGGCGCGCCGATTCCGCAGGCGCATTCGGCGGTGAGGGCGCCCGGCGCCAACGACGCGCTCATGATGATGTACATGGCCTCCAAGGCGCTGCGCGATTCCATGCTGCCGCATCAGGGCGGCTGGTCGATCAGCGAAGCGGTCCTGACGGCAGGGCAGGCGACCGCCGACAATCTGCCGGCGGGTCTGGCCGAGATCCAGTACATGATCCGCGTGCCGACGCTTGCGATGGCCGAGCAGGTGACCGCCGTGCTCGACCGCAATGCCGAAGCCGCCGCGAAAATGAGCGGCTGCCGCTACGAGCGGCACTGGGTGTCGAAGTCGCGGCCGGGGCTGGCTAACCACGCCATGGCAATGATTGCCTACGAGGCGCTGTCGAAGGTCGGGCCGCCGCGCTGGGACGAGACGGCCAAGACGATCGCGCGCGAAATCCAGGTCAATGCCGGCGGCGCGGCGACCGATGAGCCGTTTATCGCCGAGTTGGAGCAACTGATCGCGCCTGAGGAGGCGGAGGCGTTGCTGCGCCGCGACCTGCCGCCATCGCAGCTCAATTCGACCTCCGACGATTACACCGACATGTCGTGGCACGCGCCGACGGCGCGGTTCTATGTCGCCCGGCCGGCGCTGCGGTCCGAGAACGGCCAGGCGTATCCGTCCTGGGCGATGAACGCGCTGGGCGGCATTTCAGCCACCATCGATCCGATGGGTACCTGCGCCGCGAAGACGATCGCCCTGGCGGCACTTCGCCTGCTGGAAGACAAGGCGGCCCGCGAAGCCGCGATGGACGAATTCGTCAGCCGCACCGGCGGCGGCATTGGTGGCAGCAATTGGCTCGCGCCGCTCTGCGACTACGAACCGCCGATCCATTTCCGCTGGCCGGAATATGTCACCACCCCGCGCGGAAGGGACTGGTGGATACCAAGCAATCAAGCCGCGTGATCATTCAAGCCAGGAGAACCCCATGACCGTCCATGATCGCATCGTCACCGAGCCGTTTTCACTGCAGCGCCGCAATCCGGCCGGCGGCACCAAGCCGCTGACCGCCTGGGGCTTCGCCAACGAGACCGACGTCCTGACCGACGTGCTGCTCGGTTCGCCGAATTTCCTGCGCCACCTCTCGACCAGCTCGTTGTCGCGCAAGCATTTGCGCGAGGCGCCGTGCAACATCCAGATCGCGCAGGCGCAGCACAAGGACCTGGTCGCCGCCTACGAGCATTTCGGCGTCAACATCCACTGGCACGAGCCGACGCCGGAGCTGCCGATGCAGGTCTATTCGCGCGATTCCAGCGTCATGACGCCGTATGGCGCCATTATCACCGCCATGTCCCAATGGTGGCGGCGCGGCGAGAACTATGCGGCGATCCGCACCTATGAGAAGCTCGGCATCCCGATCTACGACCTGGTAACTGCGGGCACCTTCGAGGGCGGCGACTTCAACGTCATCGAGGACGGCGTGGTGCTGATCGGCTGCGGCGGCGCCCGCACCCAGGAGGAGGGCGCGCGCCAGGTCCAGGCCTGGTTCGACAAGGAGGGCTGGGAGACCCGCATCGCCTTCATCGACGAATATTATGTCCATATCGACCTGATGGTGGTGCCGATCGCCGAGAAGCTGACCGCCGTCTGCCTCGCCTGCACGGAGCCTGGCATCGTCGACTGGCTGAAGGGCAAGGGCCACGAGATCATCGACGTGCCGTTCCAGGATACGATGGCGCTCGGCTGCAATTTCATGTCGCTGGGCAAGGACAGGGTGATCGCGCCGACATCCAGCCAGACGCTGATCGGTCAGCTCAAGGCGCGCGGCTTCGAGGTCGCGGCCGTCGACATGAGCGAGATCTCGAAGACCGGCGGCGGCATCCACTGCATGGCGCAGGCGCTGAAGCGCGAGCCGGCCTGAGGGGCCGGCCTTTAGCCCGACCGCCTCCGCGAAAGCGCCATTGTCAGCAACGTCGATCCCAGCCTGGCTCGCGGCACGCGCCTACAGCACAACGAGCTTTCCCTTGCGCACACGTCGGGCGCAACGATAGGCGAGATCGGCGGCGACCATGTCTTCCATCGCAATGCCCATCGCCTTGTAGGTGGTGATCTGTTGATTCGAAACGCGGCCTGGCGCGCGATCGAGCAGCATGGCGCCAAGCTCGGTGCCGAAATCAGGGTCGATGCCGGCAAGCTCGCAAGAACCGACCGGGGTCGGTTTGAATGCATCCTTGGTCTCGACAAAAAGACTGGATTTGCCGATGAGCTCGATCGGCATTTCACCGCCGGGCGGCGCCACCCCGACCGACGAGACATGCGTGCCCGGCCGAACCCAGTCTGCCTTGATCACCGGCTCGTAGGAATGCGTCGCCAGGCACACCACATCGGAGCTGCGCACCGCCGCCTCGAGGTCGGCGACCGCCACCACCGACGGATGCAGCCGGGCAAGCGCTGCTGCATCGTCGAAGCTCTTCGAGGTGACGCGGATTTCGGCAAAGTCGCGCACCAGCGGCAACAGATGCAGGTGCTGGTTGGCCTGCACGCCGGCGCCGACCACCGTAGCTATCCTGGCATCCCGGCGCGCAAGCGCGCGCACCGACAGCACGGCGGAGCCGGAGGTTCGCACCGCGGTTATGAAGGTGCCGTCCATGATGCAGACCGGCAGGCCGGACAGCGGATCGAACAGGCTGATGGTGGCGAGGTGGCTGGGCAGGCCGATTGCCAGGTTGCCTTCGAAGACGTTGACGATCTTGACGGTCAGGTTCATGCCCTCCATCCAGGCCGGCATGGCGAGGCTGTAGCCGGCCCCGGGGATGTCGAGTTGTGGTCGGGGTGGATTGACGACCTTGCCTTGTGACAGCGCCTTGAAGCCGTCTTCCAGAACATCGAGAAGCTGGCTGAGGTCGATGCACGTCATCACGTCGGCTTCGCTCAGCACCAGGATCTCGGTCACTCCCTTGCTGATTTCCGCCGCACTCTCGCCGGCTGGGCTGAACAATTCCTTGGTCATCCTGCACCCCTGTTTCGTCGAAATCGGCTCACCACATTTGCTTTGAGCGGATGAGGGAAGCGCAGGCTATTGCAAGGTTTCATGTGATGAAATACGTTGATTTTGACACTCTGCGTGAAATCGGCACACAAGTCACTGAAATGGCGTGGATTGTGAAATGGGCGACCTCGACCAGATAGACCGCAGCCTGCTCCGGCTGCTGCAGGAGGACGGGCGCCGGACGACGCTTGATCTTGCCGGGCGTGTCGGGCTGTCGCCGACCGGAACCAGCCAGCGGGTGAAGCGCCTGTTCCGCGACGGGTTCATCACCGCGGTCCGGGCCATGCTCGATCCGCGCAAGGTCGGCCGGGGAACGCTGGTGTTCATCGAGGTCCGGCTTGATCACACGGCGCCGCACGTCTTTGACCGCTTCGCCGAAGCCGTGGCGAAAGCTCCGGAGGTTCTGGAGTGCCACATGGTGGTTGGCGGTTTCGATTATCTGGTCAAGGCGCGGATCGCCGATATGGCGGTGTTCCAGGATTTCCTGCAGCGGGTCATCCTGCCACTGCCCGGCGTGCGCGAAACGCACACTTTCGCCTCCATCGCCGATGTCAAGCCGAACGCTCTCTTGCCGGTGTGATCAGGTGGACGAGGGGAACGCTGCTCAGGGCGATCTGTATCGCATCTTTGCCATCTTATCGCTCCCCCTGGCGTGCCTTCCGGTGCAGAGATGCCGGAGACCGGCTCTAGCTTTGCTGGGTCAGCAGGTTTGCATCGCGCGCGAGCCGCCACGCACCATCAGCCTCCTTGCGCAGGAGCGTCAGCGTATATCCCGATCGACGCACCGGCTTCCCGTTCGGCGGCGTCGCGGTCATATCGATACGACCGCGCATGAAGGCCCAGTCGCCGAGAAGCTGTAGTTCAACGATCTCGTTCGTGCCGTCGACATGAACGCCGGCCATCTCCTCCGCGGCCGCCGCGAAGATCTCCTTGTCGAAGGGCTCCCGGCCGGGAACCATGAAGATCGCGTCGTCCGTCATCAAGCTGAGGACGGTCGCGGTGTCTCCACGCTTGCTCGCATCCATCCACGTCTCGACCAGCTTTCGGATTGCTCTTTCGTCGTCCGTCATCCGTTATCTCCCCGGCTTCTCGCTGTCATCGATACCGCACGGCGCTCCTCCCTCGACGCAACATAGGTCTTAAATCGCTCCCGTCATCGATTGCAGTGTTTTATCGACGTTGCGCTGTGTTGGGCATGGTCCGTGAAACGGCGGTCCGCGCCCTCTATCCCTACCGCCAACCGCCCGAGGCGGTGATGCGCTCGCCGGTCAGCCACGATGCCTCGTCGGAGGCGAGGAACACTGCGATGCGGGCGATGTCGTCGGGCTGTCCGAAGCGGCCGAGCGGGGTCATGGCGATGACCTGCTTCTCGAACTCGCTGCCGACGATGCCTATCCGCTTCAGGCCTTCGGTGTCGACGCCGCCCGGGGCGATGGCGTTGACGCGGATGTTGCGGGCGCCGAGCTCCCGCGACATGGACAGCGTGATCGAATCCACCGCGCCCTTGGTGGCGGCGTAGACCAGCGAGTTCGGCTGCGGGTTGAGGCTGGCGACCGAGCTGATGTTGATCACGCTGCCGCCTCTGGTGCCGAAATGGTTCACCGCTTCCCGGATGGCCAGGATGGTGCCCAGTACATTGGTGTCGAACTCGCGGTGGAACTCGGCCTCGGTCACGGCTTCCAGCGGTTCGAACGCGAACACGCCGGCATTGTTGACCAGTATGTCCACCGCGCCGAACGACGATTTGGCCGCCTCGAACAGGCGGTGCACGTCAGCCGCTTGCGACACATCACCGTGGACGGCGACGGCTCGGCCGCCTCCGTCCTTGATCTCGGCAACGACGCGGTCGGCGCCTTCCCGCGACGAGGCATAGTTGACGACGACGGCGGCACCGGCCGCTGCAAGGCCCTTGGCGATGCCGGCGCCGATACCCTTGGAGGCGCCGGTGACGATGGCGACCTTGCCGTTCAGGTTGCTCATCAAATTTCTCCTTTGCTGATGATGAGCGGTATTTAATAGTGATCGGATAGCGTATTAGGATCGCCTCGATCGGTTCTTTCGTGCCTGGAATTCTTGAATGACCACCATCCTCGAAAAGACCGCCGGTCTCGTCGCCTTCGTGCGCACGGTCGATGCGGGCTCGTTCCATGCCGCCAGCCGGCTGGTCGGCTCCAGCCCCTCGGCGGTGTCGAAGAGCGTGGCGCGGCTCGAGCGCCGGCTGGGCGTCAGGCTGATCCAGCGCTCGACGCGCCGGCTGGGCCTGACCAGCGAAGGCCTCGCCTATTACGAGCGGATCGCGCCTTTGCTCAGAGCGCTCGATGATGCCGAGGACATCGTCCAGATGGCCGATACGGCGCGCGGCCTGCTGCGCGTCACGGCATCCGTCGAACTCGGGCGCGGCCTGATCGCCTCTTGGGCACAAGCGTTCCTGGCTCAGCACAGCGAGGTGAAACTGGAACTCAACGTTACCGACCGCCACGCCGACCTGATCCGCGAAGGCTATGACGTCGCGGTGCGCATGGGGGCGCTGTCGGACACCGGGCTCATCGCGCGCAAGATCGCCAATCTGCCGATCGTGCTGGTGGCCTCGCCGGCCTATGTCGAACAGCGTGGCCGGCCGGCCTCGATCGAGGCATTGCGGAGCCACGACTTCATCCGCTATCAGATGGCCGGCCGGCCCTATCCGGTCACCTTGGCCGACGGCACGGTAGTCGTGCCGAACGGGCGGCTCGATACCGATGACGGCGGCGCCATCCGGCAAGCGGCGCTTGCCGGAGCCGGCATCGCGCATCTGATGCAGTTTGCCGTGCAGGACGATCTCGACGCCGGCCGCCTGGTCCGCATCTTGCCCGAGGTGGCGATGCCGACCATGCCGGTGCACATCGTCCATGCGTACGGGCGACAGCTACCGGTCCGCGCGCGGCTGTTCGTCGACTTCCTGGCGAACCAGATGGCGGCGCTGACACGATAGGATAGGTCGGGACAGCGTCCGTCGTCGATCCGTCACCCGGTCATCAGAACGCAATCTTCACCGAGGCGACGCTGCGGTTGGCTGGGCCGTGAAAGACGGCCTCGATGTTGTTGCCGTCGGGGTCGAGCAGGAAGGCGGCATAGTAGCCGGGATGGTAGTGCGGCCGCTCGCCCGGTGCGCCGTTGTCCGTGCCGCCGCCGTCGAGGCCGGCTCTATAGAAGGCGTCGACCATCGCGCGGTCCTTTGCCTGGAAGGCAAGGTGGTGGCGCCCCGTCAGTTGTCCGCTGGCCGCCCGGCTATCGATGCTGGAGACGAACAGCTCGTCGGCCCAGAAGTAATCCTCGGCGCTGCCGCCGATGGGAATACCGAGCACGCTGAAAACCGCCTCGTAGAAGCGGCGGCTGGCGGCAAGATCCCTAACCACCAGCTGGACGTGGTCGATGAGACGGCCGCGATGAAGTTCCATGCCTGTTAGCTCCTGATCGCCAGGTTGGAAATCTAGCTCAGGGCGGTGCACGGTCAATGCAATGGAGCAATTGAGTGGCGCGATTTCCTGACTGGATAAAAAATGCAACCGGATTGTAGGATTCGAAATGTCGCCATCGTCCTTCGGACGCAAGCGGTGTGACGAAGCTCGAAAGAAGTCGCGCCGTGTCCAAACGATCTCGGGAGAAAAATATGCGCATTTCCTATCGTTGGGTCATCGTCGCGGCTGGCGCCCTGATGACCTGTGTCGCCCTCGGGGCGATGTTCTCGCTGGCGATCTTCCTCGAACCGATGGCGCTCGACACAGATTGGTCGCGTGCCGGCATATCGAGCGCGATGACGCTGAACTTCCTGGTAATGGGCCTCGGCGGCTTCGCCTGGGGCGCCATTTACGATCGCTACGGCGCTCGCATTGTCGTGATGATAGGTGCGGTGCTGCTCGGGCTGGCATTGGTACTGGCCAGCCGCACCGGCTCGCTGCTTGTCTTCCAGATCACCTATGGCGTGCTCGTCGGCCTCGCGGCAAGCGCCTTCTTTGCGCCGATGATCGCGCTGACCACGGCCTGGTTCGACAAGAACCGCAGCCTTGCCGTTTCGCTGGTTTCGGCCGGCATGGGCGTGGCACCCATGACGATCTCGCCCTTCGCGCGCTGGCTGATCTCGGCCTATGACTGGCGCACCGCCATGTTTGTCATCGGCGTCGCGGCGTGGGCGCTGCTGGTGCCGGCCGCATTGCTGGTGCGTCAGCCGCCCAAGCCTGTCGCTAGTGACGCTGCCTCCGCTCTTGCCGCCGACGATACAGGCATGTCGGTTCCGCAGGCGCTGCGCTCGCCGCAATTCATCGTGCTGGCACTGACCTTCTTTGCCTGCTGTGCGGCGCATTCCGGGCCAATCTTCCACATGGTGAGCTATGCGATGCTGTGCGGCATAGCGCCGATGGCGGCGGTCAGCATCTACAGCATCGAGGGCCTGGCGGGCCTGGGCGGCAGGCTTCTATACGGCGTGCTCGCCGACCGGCTGGGGGTCAAGCCGGTGCTGATTACCGGTCTGGCGATACAGTCCGTGGTCATCGCAGCCTATCTCGCCGTCAGTGAGCTTGGTCAATTCTACACGCTGGCCGTCATCTTCGGCGCCACCTATGGCGGCGTGATGCCGCTCTATGCGGTGCTGGCGCGCGAATATTTCGGCCAGCGCATCCTCGGCACGGTGTTTGGTGCTGTGACCATGTTGTCCAGCATCGGCATGGCCTTCGGCCCGCTCGCCGGCGGCATGGTGTTCGATGCCTATGCCAGCTATTCCTGGCTGTTCATCGGCTCGGCCCTGGTCGGGCTCGGCGCGGTTGCGGTGGCGATCGCCTTCCCGCGGCTGCCGCGCAGGGAGTTGCAACCGGCGTAGCACGGCGGAGAGAGGATGCAGGGGGTCGAAAGTGGACATCGCATATGTCAGCTTTTGACCCCCAGTCGCGTGGCGTTCATCGGCGGTGATAGAGCCGGGTCAAGACTGTGCAGGACCCATCTCCCTTAATTAGCAATCGATCATGCTGCGGCGCAGCGCGTTCACGTCCAAATGCCGATTGCCGGCAAGCCGACGTTCGGACGAAAACCGTCAGAACGGGTGAATGAACGGTTTTTTCGCGTATTTTTGCGCCACACCTCACGCGCCTATTTCAAGTGCGTTAACATTTTGTGTTTGCTGCGCAGCATTTTTTTCCTATCCTCGCCTCAGGGCTTTGCGCATTCGATTGCGTGAAGAACTGGCGTGAGGATCCCTAAAATGCAGCAGGCAAAGCGAGTCTTGGTGACGGGGGGCGCAGGTTTTCTGGGATCGTTCTTATGCGAGCGGTTGCTTGCTGAAGGCCACGAGGTTGTATGCGTCGACAATTTCTTCACAGGAAGTCGGAGAAACGTCTCGCATTTGCTCGACAACAGATCCTTTGAGATCATTCGCCACGACGTGACATTTCCGCTCTACATAGAAGTTGATGAAATATACAACCTTGCTTGCCCGGCAAGCCCGGTTCACTATCAGTTCGATCCGGTCCAGACGACAAAGACCAACGTCCATGGGGCGATCAATATGCTGGGGCTCGCCAAGCGGGTTCGCGCAAAGATCCTTCAGGCGTCCACGTCTGAAGTCTACGGCGATCCCGAGATTCACCCGCAGACCGAGGACTATTGGGGCAGGGTAAATCCGATAGGTCCCCGTTCCTGTTACGACGAAGGCAAGCGGTGTGCCGAAACCCTGTTTTTCGACTATTGGCGGCAGCACAGTCTGCGGATCAAGGTAGCGCGCATCTTCAACACTTACGGTCCGAGGATGCGTCCGGACGACGGCCGCGTCATTTCCAACTTCATCATGCAGGCACTGCGAAACAAGCCGATAACTGTGTACGGCACCGGCCAGCAGACACGCTCATTTTGCTACGTCAATGATCTCATCGATGGTCTGGTTCGCCTGATGCACACGGCCGACGATGTTACCGGTCCAATCAATCTCGGCAACCCGGTCGAATTCACGATGCTCGAACTTGCCAATCTCGTGATCGAACTTACCGGAAGCCGATCCAAGATCAGGTTTTTACCTTTGCCCGTCGATGACCCAAGGCAGCGACAGCCTGATATCGGGTGTGCCTTGCGCGATCTCAACTGGAAGCCAAGAATTGCATTGCGCGATGGCCTCGCCACGACCATTGCCTATTTCGAAGACTTGGTCTCATCGGGATATGCTCGGTCCGCTGCAGCCGAATGAAAACAGTCTTGGTCACTGGCGGGGCGGGCTATATCGGCTCACACTGTTGCAAGGCATTCGCCGAATCCGGTTGGTCGGTCATTGCGTACGACAACCTCTCGCGCGGCTGGCGCGACGCGGTCAAATGGGGACCGCTTGTCGAGGGCGATATTTGCGATGTCGCAGCGGTGGCAGCAGCGCTGCACCAGTATCGGCCGGATTTGGTGGCGCATTTCGCCGCTTACGCCTATGTCGGCGAGTCCGTCGAGCGCCCGGAACTCTACTACCGGAATAACAGTTTTGGGACGCTGGTCTTGCTCGAGGAAATGCTGAAGATCGGCGTCGACAAGCTGATCTTGTCGAGCACCTGCGCGTCTTACGGCGTTCCGATTCGTTCTCCGATTGACGAAACGCATCCGCAGTCGCCCATCAATCCCTATGGATGGTCGAAATTCATCGTAGAACGAATGGTGGACAATCTTTCGGATGCCCATGGCCTCAACGCGGTTGTGCTTCGGTATTTCAACGCGGCCGGATGTGATCCCGACGGCGAGGTCGGTGAGCGGCATGAACCGGAAACGCATGTCATTCCGCTCGCTATCGAGGCGGCGGTCAGGTCGGGTCGGATTTTTACCATCAATGGCACCGACTTCGACACAAGGGACGGAACGGCGGTGCGGGACTATGTCCACGTCACCGATCTCGCCCGTGCGCATGTTCTGGCAGGGGAGAAGCTTCTGCGCGATCCGGGAGTCCATGTTTACAATCTCGGCACCGGAACCGGAACGACGGTGACCGAGTTGGTCGATGCGGTGAGCCGGGCTTCGGGAACGCGCCTCCCTGTGGCCTACGGTCCGCGCAGGGCAGGCGACCCGCCTGAGCTTGTCGCCGCGGCAGGCAAGGCGGCCCGGGAACTCGGCTGGACGCCTGAGCAATCCGGAATCGACCGGATCGTCGAAACGGCGCTGGCCTGGTATCGCCGCCAGTTGTGAGGATTTTTTTGCGGAAGAGCCCTACCGCATGGTCAACAAGCAATCGCGAGCGGCGGCGACTGCGGCAAGCGAGAAATTTTCCTCTATCCGCTTTCGTGCCGCCCGACCCAAGCTTTCCCGCAAGTGCAGATCGTCCTTCAGGCGCTTCAAGTGGCGCGCGATTTCAGCGTTGCGGTCGACGGATTGAACTGCATTGAAGATTCATTCGCCAGGACGTCACTCCACGAGCCTTCAATCCACCTTAAGCAACTGGGCAGAATGCGACAGTCGCACAATCCCGTGCTCTTTCAGATATGGCCAATAGGAGTCATTGACTGTTGCTGCAACAACGTCGAACGTTAGCAAGTTCTCGCTTGCGAGGTCCGGGTCATCCTCTCCCCACGCATAGAGAGCCGCTCCAGCGCTATATGTGCCTGGCAACAATCCCAACGATCGCACGCTGAATACGACCGTGGCCTGCCCGACTATGTCAAATTGGCCAACACCTTCCGCGAGGCTTTCGAGCACAGAGATCAAGTTGCCTTCCTGATCAAAAATCTGGATATGAACCACGCTACGGTGAAACGAATTCCTCGCGCCCAGCTTCAGCACAAAATCGTAGTCGCCGCCAAACTTGAGCTGGCTGCAGCGCTCGCGCGTACCCGGGTACACAATAGCCACCTGCATCCAGAGGTCATCATCGCCAACGCGCTCGGAACCGTTGCTGCTCGCGGCGGTGTTCGACAGGTACGCATCGATGATCGATGATGCCTCGCCAAAATTCTTCAGAAGGCCGCGGTCCAGATAAATCGCTTTTGTGCAATGCTGCCGAACCATGGCCATGTTGTGGCTCACGAACAGCACGGTCCGACCTTCACCCGCGACGTTCTTCATCGTGCCGATACATTTCCTTTGAAATTCAGCATCGCCGACAGCAAGCACCTCGTCGACGACGAGAATCTCGGGCTCCAGATGAGCAGCGATCGCGAAGGCAAGCCGAACGTACATGCCGGACGAATAACGCTTGACCGGCGTTTCGAGAAAGCTGCCGATATCGGCAAATTTGATGATCCGGTCTAGCTTACGCGTGATCTCGGCCTTACTCATGCCGAGGATTGCGCCGTTGAGGTAGATGTTCTCGATCCCGTCGAGATCCGGATGGAATCCGGCCCCTACTTCCAGCAAGCTTCCGATCCGGCCTCGCATCACTGCCTCGCCCTCATCCGGAGCCGTGATCGAGGTCAAAACCTTGAGCAGTGTGGTCTTTCCCGAGCCGTTGCGTCCGATGATACCGCACACGGTGCCAGTCGGAACGGAAAAAGTGATGTTCTTGATGGCGAAAAATTCGTTGAGGGAAGCTTCGGCTTCCCGCGAGCGCAAACGCGCGACAAGTTGTTCGACCTCCTCACGCAATGAGCGCACGCCGATCGCGCCGCGCCGGTAGCGCTTGGAAAGTCCTCGGACCTCAACGGCTGGCAATTCTGTCATCGATCTCAAGCCGTAACATTTGCGGTTCGACCGCCGGGTTGATCCGCGGTCAGCCCGTCCTTCACGACGCGCGCCGTGACAACGATAGGATAGGCGGTATCCCGGACGTCGAGTTTTTGGTCAGAAACTTCTTCCTTGGCGAGCCCCTGGAGAAAACAAACTGCGGCAAAGACGTTGCCGTGAGTTTCGAGCGCCATATTCGCCGTGCCGAAGGATTTCGCAAGCAACTTCGCCAAGGCCGCCTGCGTCAATGACCAGAACCACGTGCTGCCCCACTCGCCACGATCGACCGGGGTGATGCCAGGAACAGTTAGCAGCAGCACGCCCCCAGGCTTGAGCGCTTCGGCCAGTGCAGCGACCGCGGCCGACATGTCGAAGATCAGATGAAGCGTTTGCGTGAGGATAATGCAGTCGAAGGCGTTTGACGGCAGCACCCCGGGCTGCGACAGGTCGCCTATGATGGTCGCGTTTGGATCATCGGGATCAACATGCAGCACGTCGCTCTTGACGACATGAGCACCGCCAAAATGCATCGTGTAGCTGTTGTCGCCGATTTCAAGCACACGGCCATGTATGTCGGCCGCATTCAATTGTAGGAAATTCTCGATATAATACCGATCTATTGGCTTGCCGCGATCATATCCAAATGAGTGGCTCATCGGCATCGTGCGTGCGAAATCCCCAAACTGCACCGAACCGACGCGCGGAGCCCGCCAATCGGCGCCGGAAGCTCCGAGCAGCCGTTGCAGATGCCTGCCGACCTTGCGTGTTATCTTAAATGCCGCCGTTTGCAGCGTGATCGGCGGCGACATCTGCAAAGCCTGCCGCAGCATGCGCATCGCTTTGGCGGGTTCGGCGCGGATCGCGCGCAAGGCATCAGTAGTCAACTCTCCGGTATAATAGGTCTTCCAGAACCGCCTACCATCGCGGACTGCAAGACGCACATCGTCGTCAACCGGACCTGCCAACTGCTTGTCAAGCACCGACAATGCTGCAGCGAGCATCATCGATCGATTCTTAGACATGTTGTCGCGGTGCATGCGATACTCGGCGACGACATCCTCGTGCGTTACGATCGAACCGCGCCGGGCGATTCGCAAGAATAGCTCATAGTCTTCGCAGGACCGCATTGAAACGTCGAACCCGCCCATGGCCGCGAGCCTCTCCCGCCGATAAACCACGGTCGCATGCATCGCAATGAAGTTTCCCGTCCGCAGTAGCTGAAGATAAGGATCTTCAACAAGCGCGATGTGATGCTTGTCTGACTCGATCGCACCCCTTCCATTGATGAAGCGATGAGCTCCGTAAGCGAAAACCGCATCTGGATGCGCAACCAGCACTCGCACGCCCGTCTCCATGGCATTGGGAAGGAGACGATCATCCGCGTCCAGAAAGGTGATGTAATCGGATCTGGAAGCCGCCAGTCCGGTGTTTCGGGCGGACGCGAGCCCGCAATTGTCCTGCCTGATCAGGCGCACGCCTGGATGACGCTCGACAACCGATGCCGGATTGTCGGTGGATCCGTCGTCGACGACAATAATTTCATCCGTCGGCCGGCTTTGACGAAGACAGCTCTGAATGGCGTCCTCGAGAAAGCGAGTGTGGTTGTAAGTTGTTATGACGACTGCGATCATGAAACAGCCAAATTCTCCTTAGCTTCGCAGAGAGGCAACGGCTGGTGTTCGTTGCCAGAAATCGAACGCGACCTTAGGCCTCACAAACAGAATTTTGGCACAGAAATGATGGAGACTCGTCAGTTTTAGCACGTCGCCCCCAGCGAGGCGATGCGACTTGTCATTCACGTAGAACAGTATCGTTAATATCAGAAATCTCAGGCTCGGTCGCGATCCAATCCGCGCCACCGGTCCCGCCCACTACCTCCGCGCTCTCGTCAGCAGCCTGAACACCTTCGACAGGATGCGACGTAGCGTCAGCCGCCGAGCGAACCGGCGTCCGGCTTCGATGGCGAGGTCAAATCTATCGCGAAGTGTCAGGGGCCGACGCTGGGCGGGATAGCGCGCAAATGCGAAGCGGAGCGCCCGCTGCAACTTCGGCGTCATCAATCCCGAGGCCGACGCATGCATCTCAACCCATTCGAGGAAGCCAATGCGAGCCGCATGCGGGCGCAGTCGATCGTAGATGCCGGAAGCAGTCGCCTTGGCCGATGTCGAATCGAGGTGCTGCCTGTATCGGCCGGTGGGCGTGGATGTCACGAATACCGGATAGCGCAACAGCAGCTTTACCAGAAGGGTCTGGTCTTCGTAGAGCTCGAACGCCTCATCGAAGCCACCCACCGCTACCAAAGCTTCGCGGCGAACCATGATCGAGCAGATGCACGGCACATGAGCCCGCTGGCGCACGATGACCTGGTCGAGCAGGTCGGGCGGCATGTGCAGACGGTCCGATTGGCGTGGCATCGAGTCGGTCCAGTTCCTGTGCGGCTCTTCGGGGAACCACCACAGGGTCGGTCCGTAAAGGACCTTGGCGCGAGGATGCGCATCAAAGATCGCAAGTTCCGTCTCGAATTTTTCCGGCTCAAATATATCGTCGCCATCCAGGAACGTGAAGAACATGCCCGACGCGGCCGCGATTCCGGCATTGCGCGCCGCGGCGGCGCCGCGACGCTGGCCGTTCGATCGAATGAAACGGATTCGCGGATCGCCCGTTGCTGCAGCCACCGCGATTGCAACGCTGCCGTCGAATGATCCGTCGTCAATGAGAAGCATTTCCCAGTCGGTGAAGGTTTGCGCGCGCACGCTTTCGATCGCAGCCGGAAGAAACCGCTCGACATTGAGGAAAGGCGTGATGACGGAGATCAATGGCATCGGCGTCGTGCCCATTGTGCAGAATGCGCCGCGGCCGACGAAAGGCGACCTTCACTCTCTACGGGGCCGCAAGGGTTGTTATTGCTCTTCACAGCATGTCCATGGCCGTTCGTTCGACGCGTTGAAAGATCACGATGCCGATGAACAGCACGACCGCGGTCGTGACAAGCGCTGCAGCGATTTGTGGTGCACCGACTGCCGAGGTGCCGAAGAAGCACCAGCGCCCTTCATCAATTATGACAGCGAGCGGATTCAGAAATCCGGTCAGCGTCCGGTACTGCTCGGGAATAGCCGAAAAAGGAAAGATGATCGGCGTCACGAACAGCCAGATCTGAATCAAGAACGGAGTCATATGAGCTGTATCGCGGTACTTCGCGGTTGACGCCCCTAGACAAAGCCCAACAGCCAACGAGAAGGCCGCGACCTGGATGATCACCAGCGGAAAGAACGCCAGGCGCCACGACAACCCGTCCACTTTTCCTGTCAGCTGGTACCAGAGCAAGAAGGCAAATGCGACGCCAAGCTGGATCGCCAGGGCCACACCGTTCGACAGCAGCGACGACACGGGAACGACGAGTCGCGGGAAGTAGATCTTGCTGAAAAGATGACCGTTAGCAATGAAGACCTGGCTCGCGGTGGAGACGACCTGGGAAAAATACGACCACAGCACCAGCGCTGTCAGATAAAAGATTGGCGCCGGATGGCCACCGGTTGAAATGCCCGCGATACCGCTGATGACGGTGGTCAAGGCTGCGGTAAGCGCGAGGGGCTGCAGGATCAGCCAAGCCGGACCAAGCAAGGTCTGCTTGTAGCGGACTTTGATGTCGCGCATCGCGAACAGGAGCAGCAGATCGCGATAGCGCCACAGGTGCCAGAAATCGAGGTCGAACCAGCCGCGTCGAGGAGTGATAATGGTAGTCTGCTGTGCGTTCATCAGGACAGATGATCCTCGATTTCTCGCAAGAATTCGTCCCCTGACCAGTTGCCGACATACAATCGAGGTAAACGCAGCACGTCTGCCTCGGGCGCAACGCACCCGGCGCGCGTCGTGCATGCGAACTCAAATCCCGCTTCCCTGACGGCAGTTACCGACAGAGCGTCATGGTCTCCGAATGGATATGCAAAAGAGAGGGCGCGTTTTCCGGTCATTTGCTCACAGGCCGAACGGCCGTCGACGATCTCGCGAAGCTGGGTCGCGAAGGAATGGGCCGGAAGCGTGGGATGACTGACAGTATGACCGCCGATCGTGATCAGGTCGTCACTGATGTCACCAACCTCCGCGGGAGTCATAATACAGTGCTCTGGCCTGGCGTCGAGACCAACGCCCGCCCATTTCGCAATGTCTTCGACGTGTGCGTTCTGTCGCTCATACGGCAGCGTTCGGAGCGCCGACCACACCTCCCGGTAGACTTTGTCACGGCCGGCCTTTTCCACCATCTTCGGGATAAGCCATTGATGCCTGCCTCCCTCGATCGTGATGTCGAGTTGGTCAGGCAGTTCAGCGGTCTCAAGACAGATGCGCGTGAGCGCATCCCACCAGAATTCTCTGCCGCTTCCGATTGCTCCCGTCGCAACAAACAGCGTCATCGGGCAGTCGTGACGCTGCAGGATCGGGCGAGCGTTGCTGTAGACGTCGTGATAGCCGTCGTCAAACGTGACAACCGCAAGCGGTTTGCCTGGCTTTCCCCGTGCGATGACATCAAACAGCTCATGCAAATGCACCACCTGCCGGCTCCGCGTCAGCGCTTCGATTTGTTCGTCGAACCTCGCCGGATGGACAGCTAGGCTCCACGGATCGACGGCGATATCTGCAACGCGATGGTACATCAGTATGATGGGAGCACGGCGCAGGCGTCGACGCCGCACCAGCCGACCAAGCTGCAGGAGAACGCGCGGAATCACCATCGGTCTCCCGCCGCAAGAACCGTAAAAACCACGCTCATGTCCGATCGTGGATGCCATCCCGATCGGCAGAAACGCGATACATGTGAGTGTTCAAGCATATAGCTGATGGCAATATGACCACGGGGCCACGGGCACGGATGTGAGCGAAATGAAAGGAAGCATGAAGGCATCCACAAGTTTGGGCGGATTGAAACCAGCATATTAGCACGTGTCGCCGCCGTAAGTGCGAATACCGGGCGAATTCTCAGACATTGAAGTAGCCATAGGGAGAGGCGCGGCTTGATACTATCCCGCTCGAGCATGCTAGTATTTAGGCCGGTGGCGCCCCGTCTTTCTTTCATCCTTCATCAAAAGCAGGCTTTTTTCGATATGCAACCCGCAGTTTCCGTCATCATTCCTGCCTACAATGCGGAAAAGACCATCCGACACACCCTTCAGTCGGCCGCCTCGCAAACTTTCAAACAGCTAGAGATCATAGTGGTCGATGACGGGTCGACCGACCGGACCGCTGAGATCGTCGAGGCATTTGCAACCAGTGATCCGCGTATTTCTCTTCTGAGACAGCAGAACCAAGGGGTTGCTGTCGCCAGAAACCTGGCAATTCATGCGGCGAAGGGTGAATTTATAGCGCCACTTGATGCGGATGATGTGTGGCATCCGACAAAGCTGGAAAAGCAGCACAGTCTCTTTCAGTCGCGGCCGCCTGTCGGCCTTGTCTACGCATGGTATCGGGTCATCGATGATGATGATTGGGTGATCGAATGCTGCCCGCCAACTCTCGCTCGCGGGGACGTGCACAACTGGCTGCTGGTTGAGAATTTTATCGGCAATGCAAGTTCACCGCTAATCAGGCGATCAGTTCTTACGGCAACCGGGGGATACGACCCTTCGCTCAGAGCCGCAGGCGCCCAAGGAGCCGAAGACTTGCAGATGCAGCTCAACATTGCCGCGATCTGCGATTATGATGTCGTTCCCGAGTATCTGATTGGTTACCGGCGATCACTATCTTCTATGTCGACCAGCTATATCGTCATGCTGACATCGCACCGGATCGTCCTTGAAACAGTCCGCACGCGACATCCCAAGCTAGCTTCTTTCTTGTTTCGTTGGTCCGATGGCGTGGCTTCAGCGTATTATGGCAGCGAAGCCGCCCGCACGTCGCCAGGCGCGGCCATCGCTCCGCTTGTCCACGCAACACGGATCGATCCGGCCGCGCTGTTTCATGTCTTCGCAAAGCCGTCCGCACAAGACCTGTGGCGGCGGCTGAGTCGCTTTGTGCCAAGAATGCTTGCCGTTAAACAGCGGATGGTTCCGACCTCACCGCATTCCATCTGTACCTCCGAGCGTTTCTTCGACGCCGATCCGACCTTCATCTGCCAGCCATTTCCTCCGGAGTGGCTTCGAAAGCGAGTCCAGGTGGCCCTCAAGACGCCGACGCCGCGCCAGCTTCGCGAGTCAGGTCCGAGGAGTATTGATCCGTCCGCTCTCGTCGAAGACGGCGCTTAAGGTCTCAAACACGAGGTGCACCCAGACCCCCGTGGCGGAAGAGCCGCTGCAAGCGCGCGAACAGGAATACGCTCACATTCACCAGATAGTCTCTTCATAAAGGCGCCGAAACTCGGCGTTCTTGTTTCGCATCCGTTTCACTCCAACCTTCATCCAGCGAGGAACCAGCCTGGCCCGGCAGTACATGTCGATCATGTTGGGCAGGCGGGAAATTGCTGTGCGCGGTTCCAGGACGAAGTATCTCTTCAGCAGGTCGCCGGCTGCGAACAGCCGCCCGCCGACCAAGGCTCTGATGGCAAGCCAATGGATCATGTCGACGAGATGCGCATCGAGATCGCTGCCGAACTGCGGATATTTTTCGCGATACTCGGCAAGGACGATTTCACATGAACGAAGCATCTGCATGACATCGCTCGACATGTTGACGTTCGTCATCCGATAGCCCACCAGGTGCTGAGGCACGACACGGAATTCGTAACTTTCCGCTATCCTGAGGCACATGAGAAGGTCCTCGCAGCCTTGTGCATTCCTGGCCCTCAGGGAAGGATCGAATTGTCCCGCCCGCTCGAATGCGGAGCGACGCATCAGCATCGAACTTCCGTTGCCGACGAAATTCATTCTGCACATCCGTTGCAGAACGCGGCCATCGGCATCGGGTCGGTATAGTGAGAATACCCGGCCGTCCTCGTCGATTTGAGCAAACCAGCAATATGCCAGGCCCGCAGAAGAGCCGCCTTCCTGCAGGGCGCGCAGTTGCAGTGCGATCTTGGATGGGGCCCAGAGATCATCCGCGTCGACAAACGCCAGAAACTCCGCATCGGTAGAGGCCGCACCGCTGTTGCGGGCCTGCGCAACACCGGCGTTCGACTGCCGCATTAGGCGTATACGCCGGTCTCTCTCAGCACAGGAGGCCACAATCGAGGCGGACTGGTCCGTCGACCCGTCGTCCACCACGATAATGTCGAGCGCCTGATGGTCCTGCTGGCAGATGCTGCTCAAGGTGGCGCGAATGGTTCGCTCGGCATTGAACATCGGCACCACGACGCCGACCCTGGCATTGTCCTGGATCATAGGAGCCTTCGTTTTGTCTGCAGGAGTTGGTAAACGGATGGCGCCAGCATTGCAATCAGCACCGCTCTTCCATGATTGGAGCGAATTCGAGGCAAATGAGGTCGGTCATTCAGCCTGGCCTACCGTAGCTGGCGGATTCGGACCGCGACGAAAGCAACGCCAAATCCGAAAAACAGACACAAGGATCGGTCGCGTAACGCTGCCCTATTAGCCTTTACTGAATAAGCCGGTCAACCGGCGCCGCGCGACGCGGATTGGCGGCCGCCCGCAACGCCGGCCGGGCGCGTGCGAGAGGCCGTGCTGGTCTTCGTTGTTGCCAATCCTGGGCGACTATCTCAGTGATTGGCAGCGACACTATGCCACTGGGAACGGGTCTCCTGGGAAGGCCGCGTCGAGATTGGCGATGCCAGGGATCTGCCGTTCACGATCAAACGGTCGCCGGTCCGCGAGCGACTGCCCCTGATGTCCATCCCGACGGCTTTGTCCTGGGCTGCAGCATGACGATGTACGGCGATCTTGCTGCCCGTATCGGGCTTGGACGAGCGGTTCGGACCCGGGGACCACGTTGGGACGAGGAAGGTCATCACTCGGCCCGGCGCGAGAGGTTTGTAGCCGCGGCCTTGCCCCGTCGTATCGTTTGCTTCCCCGATCGCGGATCGGATGCCTCAGTGCGATCCGGTGCCAAGGCGTCTCCGACGAGCGACACGAGTTCAGCCTCGCTTAGCGTCTCGATTTCGAGCAGCTTGCGTGCCGTCTTTTCCAGCAGATCCCGTCGCTCGGTGAGGAGGCCGACGGTTCGCGCGAAAGCTGTGTCGACGATGCTGCGAACTTCCGCGTCGATAGCTTCGGCGGTGGCCTCACCGTAATCGTGATCGCGCGGACCGCCGGCGAGTGGGTTGGGGCTCAGGAAGGAGCGCTGGTCCTTTTCCAGCGCCACATGGCCGAGCTTTTCCGACATGCCGTAACGCGTAACCATGGCGCGGGCGATATCGGTCACTTTGGCAAGGTCATCGGCGGCCCCCGTCGACAGATGCCCGAACACGATCCACTCGGCCGCCCTGCCGCCGAGCAGCACCACCATCTTGTTCTCCAACTCCTCGCGCGTCATGAGGAATCGATCCTCGGTCGGCCGCTGGATGGTGTAGCCCAACGCACCGACGCCGCGCGGGATGATCGATACTTTGTGCACGGGATCCACGCCGGGCAGCGCCATGGCTATCAACGCATGGCCCATTTCATGATAGGCGACGACTTCGCGTTCCCTGGGGTTCAACAACCGGTTGCGCTTCTCGAGCCCGGCCACGATGCGCTCCACCGCATTGTTGAAATCGTCCATGGTGACGACATCCGCCTTCCGGCGCGTGGCAAGCAGGGTCGCCTCGTTGACCAGGTTGGCGAGGTCAGCGCCGGTAAAGCCCGGCGTCAGCGCGGCGACTTTCTCGGCATCGACATCCGCTCCCAGCTTCGCCTTCTTCATGTGGACTTTAAGGATCTGGACGCGACCTTGCTTGTCCGGCCGATCAACCAGCACCTGCCGATCGAAACGGCCGGCGCGAAGAAGTGCCGGGTCGAGGATTTCCGGGCGGTTCGTCGCGGCGAGCAGCACGACGCCGATCTTCGGATCGAAACCGTCGAGCTCGACCAGGAGCTGATTGAGTGTCTGCTCCTTCTCGTCGTGGCCGCCCATCATCGGGCCCGCACCCCTGGCGCGGCCCAGCGCGTCGAGCTCGTCGATGAAAATGATTGCCGGGGCTCTGGCGCATGCCTGCTCGAACAGGTCGCGCACACGGGCGGCGCCGACGCCCACGAACATCTCGACGAATTCAGAGCCTGAGATCGAGAAGAACGGAACTTTTGCCTCGCCTGCAACGGCCTTCGCGAGCAGCGTCTTGCCGGTGCCTGGCGGTCCGACCAGCAGTACGCCCTTGGGCATGCGCCCTCCAAGACGGCCATATTCCTGCGGGCTTTTCAAAAAATCCACGATCTCCTGCAGCTCGGCCTTGGCCTCATCGACACCCGCCACGTCGTCGAACTTCACGCCGGTATTGGCCTCGACATAGACCCTGGCCTTGCTCCTGCCGATTTGCATCAAACCGCCCATGCCACCGCCCATGCGTCTCATCAGCAGCATCCACAAGCCGAAGAAGACGAGGATCGGGACGACCCAGGAGAGCAGGTCGCTCAGGAATGTGCTTTCGATCTGGCCAGTGACGGTGACGCCGTGTTCCTGCAGCTGCCGCGCGAGATTCGGCTCGACCCGCGTTGTAATGAATAGCGGCTTCCCGTCCTGCGGCTGCTTGAAGCGGCCCTGGATGAAGCGATCGGAAACCTGCACGTCGGCGATCTTGCCGTCGCGCAGCAGGGTCTCAAACTGGCTGTAGGGAATCTGCGCGACGTGCTGGGTGGCAGTGTAGACATATTGGAAGATCATCAGCCCGACGAAGGCGACGATCCAGTACCAGATATTGAACTGCGTCTTCCGGTTGCCCATGTCCATGGCATCTCCTCCAGCGCCACATCGATGCAGGTTGCCGAACCCCCACAGCACGCTGGGTGCCGTGGCCAGCCGGCGAAGCCGGGATGGCTCCCTCGCTCCAGCAATGGGATTTGCCATTGGAGCCGCGACAATCGGCTTCGGAGCGTGCCTTGGGAGAACGTCGGGGAGCGCAAAGTGTTGCAAGGAGTGCTGCGAGGGAGCCTTGGGATTCGCAGTCGCCCGCGACAGCTATCCGCCCAATCGGGACCTTCTTGAACGGAAATCGATTGCCGAAGGAGACGTTGCCGGACTCACGATGCCGAGGCTGCTGCAAGCCAGGCATCGCGCTTGGTGATCCGCCCTCAAGAGGCGGCTGCTTCGGACACGCCTTCCAAACAAAGCCATTTATGCTTTCTGTGAGGCCAATGGAGCATTGTCGGGGGCGGGAATTCCGGGTCCTCCAGACAGCCGACCGATACCGACAGCGCATCTTTCAGCCCTTCTGCCCGCATGAAGACGACCGACCCGCACGTGGTGCAGAATGTCTGCTCCAACCATTGTCCCGACGAGCCGGTTCTGCGCCAGGATCTGGTCTCGCCTTTCTGGCCGACGAGGGCGGAACCGGCGTAGATGGCCCGGTATGAGAACGCCGTTCCGGTGCAGCGCTGGCACTCCATGCAACTGCACGCATAGACGCGTCGCGGCTCTCCGGCGAGGACAAGTTCCACGCTCCGGCATGAGCAGTTCGCGGTTCGTTTCGTCTTGCCGCTATGCATTCGATGGCTCCCGGCTCTGGCGCGGCGAACCATTTCGAAACAGCGGCGCGAGAGATGCAGAATCATCTTCAATGCGCCCGAGCGAAAGCGCCTGTCGAAAGATCATATCCATGGCGCGCGGCATAGCCGCGTCGAGCCCTCGCTCCTCGCATGCCTCAAGCAGATGCTGGAAGGCGCTGTAGTGGGCGCCCAAGGACGCCAGGGTTGCGTCGTCGCCGGCAAAACGGCGTGCATTCGTTCTATCCACCAGGTCGAACAGAGCGGCATCGACAACAGGCTTGAATCCGGAAAGATGGCTCCTGAACGTCGCCAGGTCGAGACCTTCGGCCTCGGCGACTGCCATGCCCTGGAGTGCTCCGAAGAGCCCGCCCCACATCTGTGTGAGCAGAGCGGTATCAAGCGCAGAGGCTTGACCCGGCAGTTCCCCAACATAGTTCGTGCCGCCGCCGAGTGCGAAAAGCAGGGGCTTGTGCTTCTCATAAACGTCGCGGGAACCCGAATAAAGCAGTGCGGTTTCGGGTTTGCCGATAAAATCCGGAGTGGCCATGATCGCCCCGTCCAGATAGCCGGCACCATGTGCCTCCACCCAGCGCGCTTCTTCCCGCGCCAGGCGCGGCGATCCGGAGGTGAGTTGCACGACGGCTTTGCCGGCCAATGCCGAAGCGATGCCAACCCGCTTCAGCAAAGCGTCGCTGGCGGCATAGTCGAGAACATTGATGATCACGACGTCGGCCGCTCGGATTCCATCCTCCACCGAGGGGGCGACGTTCGCGCCAATGGCCGCCAATGGATCGCACTTTGCCGCGGTTCGATTCCAGACCCATGTTGGATAGCCGCGGTCGAGCAGCGTTCGAGCAATGGACGAGCCCATTCGGCCCGCGCCGAGCACGCAGACATTCGATGCCATAGTAACTTCTCCGATAGATTGATGGCCTCTCGACGAGAGTCCGCTGTATGTTTGGCGCGCTCGATCCGAAGATATAAATTCTTGCTGCGTTGAGAAGTACGCACCTTGAGGTAAGCTATCGCCATCATGACAGGAGCTGCCAAATGAGGCGCAAGGAACCAGACAGCTGCGGTTTTGCTGCCGCGCTGCAGGCCATCGGCGGAAAGTGGAAAACCTCGCTGCTATGGGAACTGCACCTGCGGCCATACCGCTTTGCCGAACTGCGCCGCTTGTTGCCTGGCGTCAGCGAAAAGGTGCTCACGCAACAATTGCGGCAGATGGAAGCCGACGGGCTGATCAGCCGGCGCGCCTATGACGAGGTGCCGCCTCGCGTGGAATACTCGATCACGCCGCTCGGCTTTAGCCTGAACGATGCGGTGACAGTCATGTCGGCGTGGGGCAAGCACCACGAGACATGGAAATCGCAGCGTAAAGCGGCCTGACGCGGGCAGGCCTATGGAGGCTTTGGCCGACCGCCGCCCGACATTCCTACTCGATGCGCGGTCGCTGCTTGCCACGGCGGGCCAGAAGATTGGCAACGACGAGCAGGATGATCGACAGTGCCATCATCAGTGTCGCGGCAGCGGTGATTGCCGGGCTCAGCTTCTCGCGCAGGCCGATGAACATTTCGAGTGGCATGGTGCGCTGATTGGCGCTGGCCAGGAACTGCACCACGACGACCTCGTCGAACGAGGTGACGAAGGCGAAGGCGGCCCCTGACAGCACGCCGGGTAGGATCAGTGGCAGCATCACCCTGAAGAACGATGTGATGGGCTTTGCTCCGGAGATGGCGGCGGCGCGCATCAGATTACGGTCGAAGCCGGTGAGGCTTGCTCCCACCGTGACGACGACGAAGGGACTGGCGAGCGCGGTGTGCGCCAGGATGATGCCGGCATAGGTGCTGGCAAGGCCGACGCGTGCATAGAACAGATATGAGCCGACGGCGGTGATCACCACCGGCACGATCAGTGGCGACAGCAGCAGCGGCATGACGATGCGGCGGCCGGGAAACTTTTCGTCGGAAAGCGCAATAGCCGTCAATGTGCCGAGTATCGTTGCGATCAGCGTCGTCCCGAACGCAACGATCAGGCTGTTGCCGATTGCTGCTTGCCAGCGCTGGGTTCCAAGCACGACCTCGTACCAGCGCGTCGAAATTCCCTCCAGCGGAAAGATGAAGAAGGCGCCGCTGTTGAACGACAAGGGAACGGGAATGAGGATCGGCACGAGGAGGAACAGGATCACCATGCCGCACCACAGCCAGAGCAGGGTGATGCGGATTCTCTCGCCTGTCGTCGGGTAGGGAGACAGCAACATGGCTACACCAGCTTGAGACGGTCGAGGCCGAGGATGCGGGCGAAGATGCCGAACAGCGCCAGGGTGAAGACGAGCAGGATGAAGCTGAGCGCCGCCGCCATCTCCCAGTTCAGTTCGACATTGACGTAGTTGGCGATAAAATTGCTGATCAGCTGGTCGCTGGCGCCGCCGATCAGTGCCGGCGTGATGTAATAGCCAAGGCAGAGGATGAAGGTGAGCAGGCAGCCAGCCATCACGCCCGGAAAGACCTGTGGAAGGTAGACGCGGCGAAACGCGGTAAAAGGTTTTGCGCCGAGCGAATAGGCAGCCTTCATCTGCGAAGGCTGGATGGTGCGCATGACGCTGTAGATCGGCAGCAGCGTGAACGGCAGCTGGATGTGGGTCATGGCGATGATCAGTCCGATGCGGCTGTACATCAGGTCGAGCCGGTCGTCGGCGACCCCGAGCCACAGCAGCAGATCGTTGACCAGGCCGAATTTCTGCAGGAGCACTGTCCAGGCCGCGGTTCGCACCAGGATCGACGTCCAGAACGGCAGCAGCACCGCAACGATGAGAATGGCGGCGAGGCCCTTGGGCACGGAGGCGATGAGATAGGCGAGGGGGAAGCCCAGTATCAGCGTTGCCAGCGTCACCGCTGCGGCGACGAAGAATGTGCGCATGAACACCTGCAGGAAGATGGCCTGTTCGGGCGGCACCCTTTCGATGCCGCCATCGGCATTCCAGCGCAGATCAAGCGCGCTCAGCAGGTAGAACGACGTCACGCTATGGGTGCCGCTCTCGATGACCGGCCATGTGCCCGGGGCCGACCAGAACGGCACCGCTTTCATCACCTCGAGCGGCGGCCTGTCGGCGGCCTCGAGTTGACGCACCGTCTTGAGCACCTGGCTGCGTGCACCTGGTAGACGGGCGTTCAGGCTCTTGGCGAGTTCGTAGGCGGTGCCCTTGGCCTGATTGCTCCGGAGATCGGCGGCAAGGGCCAGGAACGCAGCGTCGTCGGGCAGTCCCGTGCCGTTCCAGCGGGCCAATGCCTGGCTGGTCTGCGGCAAAGCGTCGGCAATCGTCGGATCATAAACAGCGCGCGACAGAAGCAGGACGATCGGGATGCCGAAGCTCAGCGCCAGCAGCACAAGCAAAGGTGCCGCCAGCGCCAGCGACCGCAGACGGTCGCCGAGATCGGCGCGGCGAAGCGCCACCGCGACCGACCTTGCTGTGCTGGAATCGGCGGCCGACCAGTCGCGGCTTGCCCGCGGCCGGTCCAGTTTCGTGGGCTCAAGCGCCGACATTTTCCCCTACTGCGCGAGCCAGGCGTTGAAGCGCTTGACCAGATCCTCGCCATAGTCGCCCCAGAATTCGGTATCGGCGACCAGGTAAGCGGTCATGTGGTCAGGTGCGTTCGGCAATTTCGGCAGGGCGTCCGGCGCGACGAAGGAAGCCGCATCGATGCGCACCGGGCCGTAGGTGATGTAGCTGGCGAGCTTGGCGTTGATTTCCGGCTGGCTGATATAGGCAAGATACTTGTAGGCCAGGTCCGGGCTCTTGGCGCCCTTCGGAATGGCAATCATGTCATATTCGAGGATCTGGTTGTTCCAGACGATCTTGAACGGCGCCCCGTCCTTGTCGATGGCGTTCTGGATACGGCCGTTCCAGGCGGTGGTCATCACCACTTCCTTGGATGCGAGGAGCTGCGGCGGCTGTGCGCCGGCATCCCACCAGACGATGTCCTTCTTGATGGTGTCGAGCTTCTTGAAAGCACGATCGACACCTTCGGGGGTTGCCAGCACCTCGTAGACATCGGCCGGCGCGACACCATCGGCCATCAGCGCCCATTCGAGGTTCTGCGCCGGAAACTTGCGCATCGCGCGCTTGCCCGGAAACTTGGTCGTGTCGAAGATGTCGAGGACCGAAGTCGGCGCCTCCTTCAGCACGTTGGGATCATAGGCAAGCACGTCGCCATAGGCATCAAGGCCGACGCCGCAGTCGAGTGCCGAACCTTCGATGAACTTTTCGCGGGGGGCGATCTTGGAATAGTCGAGCCGCTCGAGAATGCCGGCGTCGCAACCCTGCAGCACGGTCGCGGTCTCGACCGTCACCAGATCGATCGGCACGTTACCGGTGTCGACCATCGCTTTTACCTTGCCGAGATCGCCAAGATATTCCTGCTCGACGATCTTGATCCCGGTCTCCTTGCTGAACGGCTCGAACCACGCCTTGCGCTGGGCATCCTGCCAGGCGCCGCCGCTGGCCATGATCGAAAGCTCTTCGGCGAAGGCAGCGTGTCCTGACATGATGAATGCTGTGGCTGCCGCGAAGGCGAACAGCCGGGTTTTTGTGATTTTCATTGTTCTTATTCCCCTGTTTTCGAGATGGAACCGCCCGTTCCGGCATCGGCCGGAAAGGCACGGCAGTCGTTGGGCGTGCAGGAAACCGTGACCGGTTCCCCGCTACCCATGGTCGCTTCGGGGCCGACCTTGACGGTCAGCACCTGTCCGTTTTCAAGCCTGGCCAGAAGACGCTGGTGGTCGCCGAGATAGATGCGGCCATCGACCGTGGCGGCTAGCGCATTTGCTCCGTTCGAAGCGGGCGCAAGCTTCAGCCGCTCCGGGCGGATGGCGACATGGCAGGCCGCACCCTCCGCAACGCCGATGGCCAGCGCGGTTACCGAACCGCCACCGTCCAGCGCGACGCGGCACTCCTTGCCGGAGATGCGCTCGACCTTGCCTTCCAGCGTGTTGTTCTCGCCGATGAAGCTCGCGACGAACGAGCTCTCCGGCGTGTTGTAGAGATCATCAGGCGAACCGAGCTGGGCAATCCCGCCATTGTTGAACACGGCAACGCGGTCCGACATGGTCAGCGCCTCGCTCTGGTCGTGCGTCACGTAGACGATGGTGACGCCGAGCATGGTGTGCAGTTGCTTGATCTCGAGCTGCATATGCTCGCGCAGCTTCTTGTCGAGCGCGCCGAGCGGCTCGTCCATCAGCACTAGGCTCGGCTCGAACACCAGCGCGCGGGCAAGCGCGACACGCTGCTGCTGGCCGCCGGAAAGCTGTGCCGGCCGCCGGTCGCCGAACTGCCGCAGCCGCACCATGTCGAGTGCGCGGCCGACGCGGGATGCAACGTCCGCCTTGGTGATCTTGCGGACCGAGAGTGGGAAGGCGACGTTCTCCTCAACGCTCATGTGCGGAAACAGCGCGTAGTTCTGGAACACCATGCCGATGTTGCGTTCGTAGGGCGGCAGCCTGTCGACCGACTGGCCTTCAAGCGTAATGACGCCGCTGGTCGGCCGTTCGAAACCTGCAAGCATGTTGAGCGTCGTCGTTTTGCCCGAACCGGAGGGGCCGAGAAGGGTGAGGAACTCGCCGCGCGCCACACTGAGGTTTAGCCGTGTCACCGCGAAAGTCCGGCCGTCATAGGATTTTTCGACATCGACGAATTCGACAAATCCCTGCCGGCGGGCGTCCGGTGCCGCGGCGGCGCTGTCGGCTGGCAAGACTGTCGCTTCGGCGATCACGAACGGAAATCCGTTGAGCGGCGGCAATGGCCGCTTGTCGAAACGAGGTGGTAGTTGCCGTGCATGTGTCGGTCTCGCATGACGCTGGCCGCGCAAGGGCGGCAACCAAACTTGTATGCTCACACAATCAATCGCTAAAGCAGCATAGGTGCAGACAAGTTTGCCCGTCAAGCGGCTTTCTTCGGAATTGTGTGAGTTTTTTCAGCCGGATTTTGAAAACATGTACCGGACAAGTGCTATTGTCCGGAGCATTGTCTTATGCTAGATGCGCCGGTAGCCAGAGTGTCAACACACCGAAACCGCCAACCCGCATGCTTCAGGACCTGCAACTCGCCTCGGATGAAGGCCCGGTCTACCGGCGCCTTGCTGACGCTATTGCCGAACGGATTACAGCCGGCACGCTTGCCGTTGGAGACCGGTTGCCGCCGCAGCGCGAGATTGCCCGCGCACTGGGCATCAACGTCACCACGGTGACGCGCGCGCTGTCGACACTGCAGCAGCGCGGCCTGCTCGAAGCGCGGCCCGGACGCGGCACCACGGTCGCCGCCCGCAACGGCGGCGAAGGACCAGGTTTCGTGTCGGCGCCGAGCGAAGACACCGGCGTCATTGATCTTTCCGTGAACAGACCTGCGACCTCGGCCTATCTCGACGCGCTGGCGCTGCTGCTGCCGCGCCTGTCCAAGGACCGGCACTACGTCACGCTTCAGGACTATCATCCGCCCGAGGGGCCGCTGTGGGCGAGGGAGGCAATCGCCGAGTGGATGCGGCCGGCGGCGGGCGACGGCGATCCCGGCCGGGTGGTGCTGGCGGCGGGCGCCCAGCATGGGCTGGATTGCGTGCTTGGCGCGGTGACCAGGCAGGGCGAGGTCGTGCTCGCCGACGAAGTGACTTATCAGGGCATCAATGCACTGTGCCGGGTGCATGGGCTCGATCTCAGAGGCGTCGCCATGGACCGTGGCGGCATGCGGGCCGACGCGTTCGAGTCGGCCTGCGCGCAGCTGCGCCCGCGCGCGGTTTTCCTGGTGCCGACCCTGCACAACCCGACCACCATCACATTGGGCGAGGAACGCCGGCACGAACTGGTGGCTGTGGCCCGTCGCCATAATGTGCTCATCATCGAGGATGACGTCTACCGGCCGTTGGCAGACAATCCGCCGCCGTCGCTTGCCAGCCTCGAGCCCGAATTGACGGTTCACATCGGCGCCTTGTCGAAATGTCTTGCCCCAGGGCTGCGCCTCGGTTTTGTGATCGCGCCACGCGCCATAGCCGGCCAGGTCGCCGCGGCTTTACGCATCAACTGCTGGAGCATCAGCCCTCTGACGGCGCTGATCGGCGCGCGGCTGATAGAAGAGGGCTCGGCGGCGCGCATCATCGAAGCCCAGAAGCAGGAGCTTCGTCAGCGCCAGGCCATCCTCATCGAAATCCTCGGCCGCTACGATGTCCAGAGCCACGCCACCTCGACCCATGCCTGGCTGCGCCTCCCGGAGCCGTGGCGGGGCGCGGGTTTCGCTCGCACCTGCCTGGAACGTGGCGTTGCCGTTCTTCCCGGCGACGCCTTCGCGGTTGGGCGCGAGCCGGTGCAGCACGGGGTGCGCATCAATGTCGGCGCCGCGCGCTCGCTCGACGACCTGCGCACGGCCCTGAACACCATGGCCGAACTGCTCGCGGCCGGGCATCTGCAACTGCCTGGCTTCGTCTAGGATGGCTGCACCGGAAACCGTGGAAGTCGCCATAGTCGGCGCCGGCATTGTCGGTTTGGCAACGGCACGCCGGCTCGCGGCCGAGGGGCGCGAGGTGCTGCTCATCGACCCCAACGAGCCTGGCTCCGGCGCCTCGTTCGGCAACGCCGGAACGCTCGCCGAATATGCCTGCATGCCGGTCGGCAACCCGGCCGTGCTGCGCCAATTGCCAAAACTGCTCCTCGATCCGGACAGCCCTTTTGCATTGCGCTGGACAGCGTTTTTCCAGCTGGCGCCCTGGCTGGTCCGCTTCGTGCGGCAGTCGCTTCCGGCGGCCACCCGCGCCAACGCGATGGCGCTCGCCGGGCTTCTGACTGGGGCCCTGCCGGCCTGGGAGGAGATGGTGAAAGAGGCCGATATGGCCGACCTGATGCGCCGCAACGGCTGTCTCTACCTGTATCGCCGCAAGAGCGATTTCGCCAAGGCCGCTGGGGGCAGGGCGCTGCGCGCCGGGTTTGGTGTGCATCAGGAGGTTCTGACGCCGGGAGAGGTGGCCGCGCTGGAGCCCGGCCTGCCCCCGACCGGGGCCTGCGGCCTGTACTTCCCGGACTCGATGAACGTCACCGATCCGAAGACGCTGATGCGGCGGGTGCTCGATGCAGCGACCGCCCGCGGCGTGTCGGTGGCGCAGGCTGCAATAACCGGGCTGCGGGTCGAGGCGGACGGTGTCAGGCTCGGCGGTTCCGGCCTTTGCATCAAGGCGAACACGGTGGTGATCGCCGCGGGCGCGCAATCGCGGGCGTTGGCGATGCAGGCCGGCGACAGCGTCCCGCTCGAGACCGAACGCGGCTATCATCTCGAATTCCCGACCGAAGCGCCTCTGCTCAGTCGTCCGGTCTGTCCTGTCGATCTCGGCTTTTACATGACGCCGATGACCGGCCGGCTGCGTGTCGCCGGAACCGTCGAGCTCGGCGGGCTTGCATCACCGGCAAATCCGCGCCGGCTGGCTTTGCTCGATCGCGGCGTCAGGCAGTTCTTTCCCCAACTCGGCCGGCATTCATCCGAATGGCTCGGGTTCCGGCCGTCGCTGCCCGATTCCCGGCCGGTCATCGGTCTGTCGCGTGGCAGCCCCAGGGTGATCCATGCCTTCGGTCACGGTCATCTCGGCCTCACGCTGGCGCCGATCACGGCCCGCTTGGTTGCCGACCTGATTGCCGGACGCGGCGATCCTGACCGCCTCGCACCCTTTGCAGTGGACCGCTTCGGTGCATGAAGGTACGTCGGCTCGGCCGCAGCAGCGCAGCGTAAGCATTGGATAGGCGTTCGGCATCCTCTTCTGTTCCCCAACCGACGCCTGCCTGCGCCAAATTGCGGATGCCGGCTTCGACCCGAAGCACCATTCAAGCAAAAACCCGCCCCGGTCTCCGGAGCGGGTCTGTTGCCTGAGGCGGAACTCAACACATGTCCGCAGCAGCAAGGTCGCCTCGCGATGCTGAAGATCTGGTTAACCGGCCAAAGTTGATTCAAATCCAGCTGTGGATATTCGCCTTTGGGTAAATCGAAATGGGTCATCCTTGTCGGACGGCGGGCAAAAGGAGAATCCATGACTAGCGACTTTGCCGCCGCCCACCTCCATCTTGAACGAGCCTGCCACTATTTGCGCGGCGATGACGAGACGAGCAGTGCTGCTCGCGCGGCTCTGGATATTCTGATCGATGCAATTGCCGCAGCCCAGTACAAGCGCCCGCCGGCGGACGTAGTGGAATTTCCCAAAACGGCAAGACAGCGATAGTCGGCGAACTCTTAAAGCGCGTCGCATCCGAAGGGCTCCGTGCGTGGCTTTAAGTTTTGGCGTCGCAGAAATACAGCTAAACAATAGATAGAGCGGGATGGCCAGTTCAATTTGAACGCATCCCGCTCTACACCGTGCCTGCTAGCAGTTTCTCAATGGCTGATGCCCAGTAGGAGGAGCTACCGACGACACCGAATTGACTCTTATCTAAACCCGTGCTGATGTTGCAGTGCAACATAGAGCAACGGTTCCGAAGGCGGCAAGCCGTCCCCAGTTGGACGTCGAAAGAACCGCCAAAAGGATCTTTGAGGGGGTCTAACTAGTGTCTATAGGGCAGCAGCAGTTCTCAGGCGCCATACCGTTATGGAACATTGGTCGCGGCAAAATCGCGAACGTCAGCGGTCGGGACGACACATTTGACGGGTTGACCGCATTTACCCCTTTCTGGGCAATGGCGGCGATCTTCAGTATCGCCGGTGATATCTACTCGATGCTTGGCTACAAGGGGCCGCTTTTTGCCGCTCTGAGCTGGTCGGTCGTCCTGTTCAGCTTGCTACTCCTGCTGTACCCACGGCGGACCGAATTTTTGATCGGGCTCGTGATGGTATCGCTTGTGCTATACGCGCTGCGCATGCCGGTCGCTTCGAATAACAAGACGATCACGGCGGTGATGAACGGGGCTATCCTGCTCAGCGCAGCGGTGCTCTATCTGCGGGCCGCCGGCCGTGGCGCCGCCCTGGCCCGGATGGACCTTTATCAACAGATCCGGATCGTCGCCCGGTCGCTGCTCGCCATCATGTATTTCTACGGCATCTTCCACAAGATCAACACCGACTTCCTCGATCCTTCCGTGAGTTGCGCGGTGGGCTTATACGCTCCGCTGGCTCGTCCGTTCGGCCTCGAGGACAATCTCTTTGGCCGGTATCTTGCGATCTTCGCCACCTTCGTCATTGAGGCGATCGCGATCGTGTCTCTCTACTGGAAGCGCTATTTCGCCGTGGGGTTCATCCTCGCACTCGTCTTCCATTACGTGATCCCGATCTCGGCTTATTCCTGGTACATGGACTTTTCCAGCCTGGTGTTCGCGCTGTATGTGCTGAGCATCCCCACGCCCGCTAGCGAGGCGCTCTATCGCACCTCGCTGGAGTTTACCAATCCGCTGCGCGAAACGTTCGGCCGGATCGGCATCTTGCTGCCGGGCGCGGCCGTGATGCTGTTCGCGGTCACTCTCGTCATTCTGCTCACCTATACTTTCCCCGGGCGGTCCTTCGACATGATGGTACACTCTGTCTGGATCCTCATTTGGGCGGTAGTGGGCGGCGTGGCGATGGTCGTGCTAGCCTATGTGGCTCTGCAGAACCTGCCTTGCCGGATCGTTTCCTCGCCACGCCAGCCGCTCTGGATCTATTTGGTGCCGGGCTTGTTCTTCCTCTCCTGCCTGTCACCCTATGTCGGGCTCAAGACGGAGAGTTCTATCAACATGTTCAGCAATCTGCACACGGAAGCCGGCCAGACCAACCATCTGCTCTTTCCCAAACCACCATACCTGTTCGACTATCAGAACGAGGTGGTGAAGATCATTGATTCCTCGGAGCCTCATCTCGTCCGGCAGTCGCGGGCAGGCAATTACCACGTCCTCCTCGATCTGAAGAAACAACTGCGCCGGAAGCCCGAGGCTTGGGTGACTTACGTGAAGGATGACGAGACGATTGCGCGCGCCAACGCGTCGACTTTCGCGGCCGAAATGCCCAATCTCCTCGAACGAAAGTTCCTTACTTTCAAGTTGGTGGATTTCTCGCGGCCGAAGGTCTGCACCCACTGAGCGCCGCGCTGGGAGGAGAGCTGTTCGAATGTTCACGAACGAAACTGGTAGATGTCGCCGGGCAGTCGGCTTCAGCCATCCATTTCGCCGGGAAATGTCTAAAGCGCATCGCGTTTGTAAGGACTCACGCGTCGCGCTTTAAGTTCATGTCGTTATCGCAAAACCGCTGCGCACTTTTGCGCGACATGAATTAGCGCCGGTCAAGATCGGCAGGGATGAGCGAGCGGCCACGAAGCCTCAGGGTGGCCCGTCGTCCGAGCTTGAGCGCCGGATAGATCAGCCGCGCGGCCGTCCTGTTTGAGAGAATCCTGCGGTTGAGCCAGCCGAAAAGCGTAGAAGAGGAACTGAGGATCGCCAGGAGATTGATGGCTTCCTCGCCGTGATAGACGCGGTCCTCGAAAACGAAGAGCATGCCCTCGTTCAGGTCGAAGCCCTGGCGCTGAAACCCGACAACACGCGGGTCGCCGGAGCGCGCGTCGAGCAACTCGACAGGACCGACCGCGTCGCGCAGCCGGGCAAAGCGGACATAGCTCTGGCAGAAGATGCAGTCGCCGTCATAGACGATAAGCGCGGTCTTCTCAGGTGGCTTCATTGCTCTGTCGGGTCCAGACTGAGCTCGATCGGTGCTTCGGCGATCGCGCAATTGCCGTAGAACGCACAGCCGGAAACGACCGGCAGGTTGCTGAAGGCATCGAGGACAGCGACGAACAGCAGCCCGATAATGCCGAGCATCATCATTTTCTTGTAGGCGGACAAGTCGCGAAGCATCTTGGTATGTGATCCCTTGCTGCCTCAAATCGGACCTGGCCGATCCGACGTCAAAGCGCGATCGATTTCAGCAGCCCGCTGCCTTTCGCAAAAACGGTAACTGGTGCCGGTCAACGTTTCCTATCGAAAGGCCTTGAACTGACACATCGGAACTACCCCGATATTGTGCAGCGCAACAATGCGTGAGGATCGGCGGAAAATCAAGCGGAATGCTGAATCTCGCCGACCGAATGGGACTATCGGCAATCCGGAGCATCCGAGCCAATTCGCACTTGCCACAAGGTATGATGCGACGCACAATCGCCATCGAAACCGAAGGACCGAGCCGGCCGGTAGGCCGAATCCAGGAAACGCTGAAGTTGAACCTGCCCATACGCGAGACCTGGCTGGACACCGCCAAGGGCTTGGGAATCACCCTCGTCGTCATGGCCCACGTCCTCGACCACAGCACCTGGCGATGGGCGCACCCGGTTTACTTTGCGGCATCGCTCTTCTTCATGCCGTTCTTCTTCATCATATCCGGCTACCTTTTTGCCGTCACGGACAGGAAGGCGCTTTTCCGGAAGCGCGCCCAGGGCCTGCTCATCCCCTATGTGACGTTTCTCGGCGCGATCATGGCGAGCGTGCTCGTTGTGGACCTGTTGCGCGGCGACACCCCGGCGCCCTGGCAGATCAGGGAACTCATCACCGACGCACTGCTGGGCGGACGGCACCTCACGCGCGAACTCGGCGTGTTCTGGTTCGTCACCTGCCTCGTCGCCACGCAACTTGTCTACAACGAGGTCGCGATCAGGACTAGCGGACCGACCGATCCCGGCATGCTGATCTTCGTCGGCGCATCCGTCGGCCTCGCCTATTCAATCCAGGCCTATTGGCAGGAGGTGCGCGCGCCGCTGGCTCTGACGAACGTGCCGCTCGCCATCGGCGCATTCTGGTTCGGACATTTCCTGCGCGAACGCGGCATGAGCGCGCTGTGGTCGGCGGTGTTTGTGGTGGCGGTTGCCGGGGCCGCGCTCGCGGCGGCGCGGATGGGTTCCGACTTTACCTTCAGCATGAAGAACGCCATCTTCGGCCCGCCACTTCTCGGCCTGCTCGTTGCACTGGCGATCTCGACCTTTGTCCTCGCCCTCATCCGCTTCATGGCGATGCCGAGCTTGCGCATCGCTCCGTTGGCGGAAATCGGGGCGGCCTCGCTGGTGATCATGTTCGTCCATCAGTTCGTTCATTTCACGCTGCGTGACTTCGGAATGTCTTCCGAGTTGGCGCTGATCGCCCTGTCGCTCGGATTTCCCTATCTGCTCTATCGCGGACTGAGATCGTCCCGGATACTATCTCCCTGGTTCATCGGAAGCGGAGACCTGTCGCTCAGCATCCAACTGATGAGGCGGAGCCTCGCGTTCCGGGCAGGCTGAGCACGAACACGTCCGGTGACGTCAGCAGCAGGCGATTTCCTTCTGGATTGGAGATCCTTGTCGGACGGCAAGCTCGGGTTGCTGGAAGCCGCTTAGCGGACCGATGACCAATCAGTCCCTGCGGCCACCATTCGCAGGCGATTTCCTTCCGGATCGAAGACGTCCAGCGCCCGCTCCGCCTGCCTAGCGGGGATGTTGGCATGGCGTAGCCGCTGCGCGACCGCTGCCATATCCTGCTGGGAAGAAAGTATGACTGTGAAATGCCCGAGGCCCGCCGAGCCGGGCGGAGGTTCCTTCAGTTCGGTGCCGGCCCAGATGTTGAATGCGACCATGTGTCGGCGCTCGTCGGTCCCGCAGTCAAACAATCCGAACGATCTGGACTGGATGTGCGGCTTGAAGCCAAGCACGCCCAGATAGAACGCCATCAGCGTTTCGGGCGAGCGTGCGCGCATATGGATGTGGCCGATGAAGGCATCCGCCGCCAGCGGGGCTTCGACACCATCCGCACTGTCGAGCTCGAGCAGCAACCGGTCGAGGTCCAGCGGCTCGAGGCCGGAATGCGTGGTGCCGTCCCTGGCAACAAGCGCGACGCTGCCGTCCGCCGTCACCGCGCTGGATGCGAAGCGGTCGGGCGTATCGAAACAGACCTCGATGCCGTTGCCGGAAAGATCGGAGACGTACAGGGATTCTGATACCAGGTGATCTTGGGCGCCGTGCCTGACGCCAGACGCCCGAAGCCGGACGGCGACGCGGGCCAATTCCTTGCGCGTCGTCACGTGTACCGCAACATGAAAAAGACCGCGCGACTTTGGCGGCAGGGCGGTCGTCGCTCCGGTGTGCAGCACAATCAGAGATTTGCCGTCGACGCCGAGATCGGCCGTCCCGCCATCATTGGCGAGGACAGCGAGACCGACCACGTCACGCCAGAGCGGCAAGGCAGCTGGAATATCGATGACGCGCAGATGAACCGGGCCGAGACGGGTGGCGTTGGCGAGCAAATCTTCGCTTTTCATCGAACACCGTCCGGATTGCAGCCTGAGAAGATTAACCGCGAACGATAAAGCTGTCTTGCGCAAAGTTCGGGTTGATCCGCTTCTGGTGGGCGGAGAACTGGTCGAGGCATCCGAGTGCGTACGACCCGGGTTACACGTTCCTAGGCCCCTGTTCCTGCGCGAGAGGCGAGCGTATTCTTGCGGCGACCCAATGATCTGAATTTATCTCGGGAGGAGATTGCGATGGCTGAGGCAACGCGTCACGACGCCTGGCAGGCCGGGGATAGCTACGACCTCTATATGGGGCGATGGAGCCGTCAGATCGCTCCACCGTTCCTGGCTTGGCTCGATCCGGCGGAGGGTCTGGACTGGCTGGAGGTGGGTTGCGGAACCGGGGCGCTGTCGGCAGCCATCCTGGCCCGTTGCAATCCCAGGAGCCTGGTGTCCATAGACCCGTCGGAGGGTTTTCTCGCCAAGGCGCGGGCAAACGTGCCGGACAAGCGTGTCGAGTTTCTCGCAGGCGATGCGCAGGCCTTGGCTGTCGAATCGGGCAGCAAGGACATGGTCGTGTCGGCGCTTGTTCTCAACTTCGTCCCCGACAAGCAAAAGGCGCTCGCCGAGATGCGGCGAGTGGCCCGCCCTGGAGCGACGATTGGATTCTATGTGTGGGATTATCCTGGCGGCGGAGTGGAATTCATGCGGGCCTTCTGGACCGCTGCGACGGCGCTTGACCCCGGTGCCATCGACCTCACCGAAGACAGGCGTTTTCCATTTTGCACACGAGATGGACTGACCGATCTCGCGGAGAAGGCCGGCCTCGTTTCCATCGAGTCCACCAGGATTGAGATGCCCGCTGTGTTCAAGGACTTCGAAGACTACTGGCACCCCTTCACCCTGGGGGCGGGGCCGGCGCCCGGCTATTGCATGAGTCTCGAACCCGAAGCTCGCCAGAGATTGATGGAGAGGCTCCGCGAGAGTCTGCCGCGCGGCGAGGACGGGTCCATTCCCCTGAAAACGAGAGCCTGGGCAGTCAAGGCCAAGGTTTGACCGCGAGCCCACGTCGCGCCAGACGGACAGGTCGCCAATTATAGACTGTCCTGCGTAAAGTTCGGGTTGACCGGCCTTGTACACGAAGCGACTATTCGTCCAGCCGAGGTCGTCATGCCGGCGTCAGGAGGAGATACGATGGACGAGCCCGATCGGTGGCGTCACATGTCGAGCGCGCCAAGGGATGGCAGTCGAATCCTTGTCACGGTTCGGCCCTCCGAACAGGGGCCGGCCGAAGTCGACCTTGCTTACTGGTCTCGAGCCGACCAGTTCGGCAGCGAGGGCTGGCGCGCTTCCGACTCATCTCCAGGGCGCGTGGTTGAATACGCCGAACCCGAGCTGAAATGCTGGATGCCGCTGCCAACCGCCAATCTGAGCAAGGGCTCAATGCCGAGCCCCTGGGACGAAGAAGATGTCCCGCTGCTGGATGGCTCGGGAATATGAGGCTGAGCGGGAAGGGGAGCTTTTCACCGTAAAAAAAAGGCATTGGGATCGAGCCGAAACCCGCTGTCGTGCTCACCGACGCCAGAACGAGTTGCTTATCTCTGCTTCGATCTGCGCCAGCCTCAAGCCAATATCGTCGGTCAACTTAGTTGCATTTTTCGATGCGCCGTTTGAATGGACGCAGTCGCCGGAAAAAATCACGCCCAAGACGCGCGATCAGCGCGAATGCGCGGATCGCGGTGGTCCGGAAATCGAACGAGCGGACCGTTGATACCCGGCAGGCCCGCTGCTTCTCGAGATAATGCGTAAGCGCAATATCGTGGCGTAACGGGCCGCCGCGCGGCTGCTCATTTTGACCGGGATCATCATGCCAGATGGGCCATTCGGCCGAACTCGGGCATAGCATAGTGTCCTCCTGAAATAAGGGCTGCTCGTCTGGACAATCTCCACCGCGGCCGTGAGAGGCGCGTTGCAGCCAGCGTGAAGGATTCGTGAAAACGCCAGGCCGGTGAAAATGACAGTTGAATTAGGGGCAACTACAGGAAAGAATCGCAAACAAAGTTGTGACTGTGGCGGATCCGATGGCGCACCCTCATCTCTGTCTGCTAGGCGGTTTCGACTTCGCCGGAGGCGCAGCGGCGGCCCCGGTTTTCAGCCGCAAGGCGCGCGCCATGTTGGCTTATCTCGCCTTGCAATCCGGACACTGCCAGTCGCGCGAGAAGCTCGCCGCGCTTTTGTGGGGCGGCAACGGTGAGGCGCAGGCCCGGATGAACCTTCGACAGGCCCTATCGGCCATCAGGAAGGGGACGGAAGCATCCGGTGGCCGAACGTTCCTGACCGACGGCGAAAGCATTACCCTCAATCTCGACGATCTTGATTTCGATGTCGCGCGGTTCGAGGCGCTGGCCGCCGGCTCAGAACCGGAGCAACTCGAACAGGCGCTTGTCGTCTATCGCGGCGACCTGCTCGACGGCTTCGGCCTGAAGGAGGAGCCGTTCGAGGATTGGCTGCGGGTCGAGCGCGAGCGCCTGAGGGCGATGGCCGTCGCGGCACTGGACAAGCTCGTCGCGCATTACTGCACTACGAACGATCCTGTCTCATGCGTGCGCTCGGCAACCCGCCTGCTCGCCATGGAGCCGCTGAGGGAGGATATCCACCGTGCGCTGATGCGAGCCTATGCGGTCCAGGGCCGGCTCAATCTCGCGCTGAGGCAATATGAAAATTGCCGCGGTGCGCTGCAGCGGGAACTCAACCTGCAGCCCGAGCCGGAAACCCGACATCTCTATGAAGACCTCCGGACGCGCCGCATGACGCCGCAAGCCGCCTCCCGGATAGCCGCCTCGGCGTCGCCTTCCCAGACACCGCCACCGTCGCCAGCCCGAACCGGCGAGCGGCCGGCGTTCCGGGCCGAGCCGATGCGCCCCGCGACCCACTATGTCAAATCGGCCGGGATCAACATCGCCTATCAGGTGACCGGCGACGGCCCGGTCGACCTGATCTATGTGCCTGGATGGGTGTCAAACCTTGACCTTGCCTGGTCGTCGCCGCGGTTTTCGCATGTGCTCCAGCGCCTCGGCGGCTTCTCGCGCCTGATCCGCATGGACAAGCGCGGCACGGGGCTGTCCGATCGCAATGTCGGTTTGCCGACGCTGGAAGAGCGAATGGAAGACATGCGGGCGGTGCTGGATGCGGTCGGCTCGAAGTACACGGTTCTGTTCGGCAGCTCCGAAGGCGGCCCCATGTGCATGCTGTTCGCGGCGATCTATCCCGCGCGGACAGCGGCTCTCGTCCTCAACGGGACCTATGCCAGCGGCCGATGGTCGAAGGATTACCCGTGGGCAAGGACAAGCGAGCAGGTGGAAGACGATCTGGCCGCCGTCGAGAGACAGTGGGGGGAGCCGGCGGATATGAGCAACGCCGCGCCCAGCCTGATGAATGACAGTTTCGAGAGAGAATGGTTCGCCGCGTATCTCAGGAATTCGGCTTCGCCTGCCGACGCGATCGCGCTCTGGCGCTGGGGCACCGAAATCGATGTTCGCGCCCTTCTCCCAGCCATTCACGTCCCGACACTGATCGTGCAGACGGCGGGCGACCGCTGGGTAAAACCGGAAGAGGGGCGCTATCTGGCAACGCATATCGAAGGCGCCAAATACATCGAGCTTGCCGGCCGTGATCACGTAATCTGGGGCGAGAATTCCGATCGCCTCGTCGACGAAATCCAGACCTTCGTCACCGGCGCCTTGCCGGCAGCGCCGGGCGAAGGGATTCTGGTGTCGGTGCTGTCCCTGGAGATAGCCGGCCCGCCTTCTGGTGTCGGCGCAGATCTGATCGAGCGATACGCCGAAGAGATCCGCGGTGAACTGCTCGCTGCCGAAGGCAGACTGATCAGGCGCTCCGCAGGCGGATTTTTCGCCGTGTTCCAACGGCCGACGCGGTCGATCCAGTGCGCGATCGCGATCCGTCATCGCCTGAGGCATTCCGGTCTCTATGTCCGCTCGGCAGTCCATACCGGCGAATGCCAGGAGCGCGGCGATGACTTCACAGGCATCGCGATCGAGCTGTCATCGCGGCTGCTCGATCATGCGCGGCCGGGCGAGATCATCGCGTCGCGGACGGTGCGCGATCTCGTAGTCGGCTCCGGCCTGGAATTCGAAGAGCATGGCGAGCTGGAAGCGAGCGGGCTGCCCGGCAGCCTGCAGCTTTTTTCCGTTAGCAAACCCGGTGTCTGATGTTGGTCGACAAAAATCGCGGCGTGCAGGTTTCGGCAGTCGGGCAGCCGGCCGTTGCGAGGCTGGCTACCCTTGCGCCATCCGCCTTCGCTGATCTGGCCGTCGCTCGTCAGAACAGGAACGCAGCCCTGGTTGGGTTCGGCCCGGTGCGACCGTCTGATGAATCCATGCCTCGGACAGTCTTGAGGTCTGCCGCGTCCAACTCGAAATCGAAGACATCGAAATTTGCGGCGATGCGGTCCTGGTGGATCGACTTTGGAATGACGATCAGCCCTTCCTGGAGGTGCCATCTGATGATCACCTGCGCCACGGATTTGCGGTGTTTTCCCGCGATCTTTTCAAGGGTCGGGTCGCTCAACAGCCGGCCGCTGCCCAGCGGGCTCCAGCTTTCGATGCGGATGTTGTGCGTGCTGTGAAATTCTCTGGTATGGCGCTGTTGAAACCGGGGATGGAGTTCGATCTGGTTGACCGAGGGTGTGACTCCGGTCTCGCCGATGATCCGCTCCAGATGGTCCTGGTTGAAATTCGAAACGCCGATCGACCTGATCCGGCCGCCATTCCTGACTTCGATCAGCGTCTTCCACGCCTCGACATATTTGTCCTGGCCGGGCACTGGCCAGTGGATCAGGAACAGGTCGATCTGATCGATGCCGAGCTTGTTCATCGTCTCGTCGAAGGCCCGCAGGGCGGCGTCACGCTGATGCGCGCCGTTGCGCAGCTTCGAGGTGATGAACAACTCGCTTCTCGGCACGCCAGCCGTGCGGATCGCTCGCCCGACGCCTTCCTCGTTCTGGTAGCCTTCGGCGGTGTCGATCAACCTGTAGCCGGTCTGGATCCCCCAACTCACAACCTGGGCCGTGATGGCTGGATCGACCTGCCACACGCCAAGGCCGATCTGGGGAATGGCTGAGCCGTCGTTCAATGTGATCTGTTCAGGCTTATTCAGGGTAATTTGTTGAGGCATGCTCAGGTCCTTCTTCATCGTTTCGCCCAGCGCAGTGTGCTTATCTAGGCACGACGTCCGCCAAGGCGAGTCGACAGGTGGAGAAAGTAGAAGTGCGCCGTGAAGCCGGGATGAGATCCGATTCGCACCGACCAGCAAATAGTTTCCAGAGATCAATAAATTGGACCGGGAGATGGTACGCCAATCCGGATCGATCTCGAAAAGTCTGGCGAAAGGCCTGACTCCCGCGCACGACCGTCAATGTGGGCTGCCTCCCTCAAAACCGACATCGGCAAGCTGACATCGAGCGCACCCTGTGCATACGCATATTCGGGAAGGTAGCCGTTAACGATGAGGCGCCAGTCGAGGGGAACCACATCACCGACGGCTCGCATCATCTTGACGATGGTGGTCGTGCAGTTTGTCGTGATGGAATTGTAGAACTCCGGAGTCGTGGAAAGTGCATTCGCGTCCAACACGTATTCCAGCAGGAGCGCCCGGACCGCATCCGGTGATGCTTTTAGGCGGTAGATTTGGACGTCCTCTCCCCGAACATTCGACCTGACGCCGACCACGTCGCGCTCGTCGGCCGCAATAATGACCAGCGGATTGCTCTTGAACAGGTCTGCCATGGGAGAAAACTTGCCGCCTCCCTGGCGTCGCACCTCAATCGACCAGGCAAGATAGTCACCTCCTGCAAAGCCGAAGCTTATGATGACATGGGCGATTTTGGTCCCGGACCAATAAGACATGAAGAGGTCGACCGTCTGAAGGTTGGAGAGGTCGTAGGTCCGCGTTGTCCAGCGTTCGGTGAAATCAGTAGCGCTACGCCATTCGAAGTCGCGCACATCAGTCAGCGTCAACAGGTTCCCGTCGCGGGTGCCGGTCACCTGACGGGCGACGTCGGGCGCCCAGTCCGCGTGATCGAAAGGCCTGATGGTGCTCCACCAAACCAGAACCACAGCAAACGCCGCTGCAAACAGGACGAACGCCCTGATGCGAAACCGGCTGAACAGCGCGATGACGGTGGCGAGGCCGAACAAGATGAAAAGGACGCCGGCCACAGCCCGTCCAAGCTCAGCCACAGGCAGGCGATACCACATGGCAAGCCCGGCCCAGGCAGTCAGGATTGCGACGGCTAGCGAAAGGATGATGGCAAGCGAGATCCGAGCGATGCGACGCATTTATTCCCCCCTCTGGCGGTCTGTCATTGCCTGGATGCCATTTCTCACGGAACGCTCGAAGACAACAACTCTACATGTCCATATTGGAGCACCAATCGGTCCGATACCATTTTCGCTGCGGATTTCGCAGGCGTGGAGCGAGCGAGAAGGTGCCCACGCGAAACGGACGCGCTCGGCATCGGCCGTTCGATGAAGTGACCGCGCGAGCTCACGGGCCCTAACAAGTTCCTTCATCCATCCATCCGTACCTGAAACACCCGTCCATCTACCCGGAACAGGTTCTCTCTGTTCCAGTCCAACAAAACCGATACTCGCCTCGCTGGAATATCCAACGCGACTCCGTCATGATCTTTCCGCCTTGCCGAGCGTCGCTGCCGAGCGCGGTGACGCCGACGCAGGTCATGAGAGTAGGCTTGGCCAGTGCAGCGGATCCACCCGACGACCTTTCTTTTTGCGGCCCGAGCCCTGCGCGATATGGGCGATGGCTTCGTGGCCGTTCTGTTGCCGGTCTACCTGCTCGCATTGGGCTTCACGCCTCTGCAGGTCGGCATCATCGCGACCGCATCGCTGCTCGGTTCAGCGCTCTTGACCATCGCCGTCGGAGTCCTTGGTGCCCGGCACGATCACCGCCGTCTCCTGCTTGCCGCCACCAGTCTGATGGTCGCCACGGGTGTGGCCTTTGCCCTGGTTCATGACTACGCGCTGCTTTTGGTGATCGCGTTCGCAGGCACCATCAACCCGTCGGCCGGCAGCGTCAGCGTGTTCGTGCCATTAGAGCATGCCGTGCTCACGCGCGAAGTCACTGATGCCGCCCGGACCAAGATGTTCGCGCGTTACAGCTTGGTGGGCGCGCTTGCAGGCGCCGTTGGCGCACTCGCTTCGGCGACCCCTGATCTTGTTGCTCCATCCGGCCTCGACCAACTCACCGGCATCAAGGCCATGTTCGTGCTCTACGCGTTGCTCGGCCTGCTCGGCGGCCTCTTCTACGCGCGGATCCCGCAGCGCCGTCCCGCGTCGGACACAGGTACTGCGTCCGCGCTCGGCCCCTCGCGCAATATCGTTCTCAAGCTTGCGGCCCTTTTTAGCCTTGATGCTTTCGCCGGCGGCTTTGTCGTCCAGTCGCTGCTTGCCCTATGGCTTTTCGAAAAATTCGACCTGTCGCTTTCGGAAGCGGGATTTTTCTTCTTCTGGTCCGGCGTGCTTTCGGCGTTCTCATTCCCCGTTGCAGCTTGGCTGTCCCGGCACATCGGACTCATCAACACGATGGTGTTCACACACATTCCGTCCAGCATCGCCCTGATGCTGGCGGCGCTTGCGCCGACGCTACCTCTGACACTGGCCCTGCTGCTGGTCCGCGCTGCGCTTTCGCAGATGGACGTCCCGACGCGCTCATCTTACGTCATGGCCGTTGTCACGGAAGCGGAGCGGGCGGCGGCCGCGAGCTTCACTTCTGTCCCGCGCAGTCTGGCCGCGGCAGCCAGTCCGGCGCTGGCGGGCGCTCTGCTTGCTGCCTCTTTCCGAGCTTGGCCCCTCCTCATCTGCGGTGCATTGAAGATCATTTATGACCTGCTGCTGCTGCTGCAGTTCCGGCACTTGAAGCCCCCAGAGGAGCGGTGAGGCCAGCCTTGTCGGTTTGGGGCGTTTAGCCAGGAGGGATCGATCGCGGCGGCAAAGCGGCGGACGATACCATGTCGAAGGGGGCCATCATCGGGGTAACAAAAGCCAGGTTGGACGATAAGGCGGTGTAGACATGCACCGTCGCCGTGACCGATGTCGATCACGAGACTTTCCTGAAGAGCTTTTTCACCCGGTCCGATGCTGAGAAGATAGCCGCGAAGAGAGGCGATAGGTGCGGTTTGCAAGAATGCCAAGCACGGTCGGCCTCGGAGGTACTTCGTTATTTGCGAATGTCGCCGCTATTATTCATCGATCAAGATCACCGTTCAGGTTCCGCCATGAGACCAGTTCGCAGAGCGTCCGCCGCCTGGCTACGTCGCCGAGCGGTCACGGGTTCCATCCGCCGCTGCCGTATTGACGGGTAATGATTTCGAGAAGATGACCGTTCGGGTCCTCGAAATAAACGCCGCGGCCGCCGTCGTGGTGATTGATCTCGCCCAGCTGCGTCCGGCCAGGGTCAGCCCAGTACGGGAGATCCCGTTCACGAATCCTACCGAAGATCTCGTCGAACTCGGCTTCGCTGACCAGGAAGGCGTAATGCTGCGGCCTGATTTCGCCGCCGGTATCCATGTAGTCGAGGTTGGCACCGTTTTCGGTCGTGACCATCTGGAAAGGCCCCCAGCGCCTCGGGGCTGGAAGGCCAAGCATTTCCGCCAGGAACTTTGCCGACGCCTCGCTGTTGCGGGCCGGCAGTATTGTGTGGTTGAAATCGATAGCCATGCCATCACTCCCTTTGATCTCTCCTCGCACGTCGTTGTTCCACGACTGAAGCGATGCTGCACGAGATGGGGTCGAAGGCCATGATGCTCAAGCCGGCGTGGCAACCTGCCCGATGACCTGCACGGGATCAGCCTGATGAATACGGGCGATGATCATTTCGCCGCTATCCGGCACCTCGCCGGTCAAGCCGGTGATGTTGACCTGATGCGTGACAAGCACGGCTGGTCCGCCGAAACGTTGCCCGCGAAGCCATGCCAAAAGAGCGGCGGTGCGCTGCTCTGCGGCCGAACTGTCGCCAAAGAATGAATTAAGCAGCTCAAGAGGCACAACTTCGCCGATCCCGAGCAGGCGAGCGGTGTCGAGGCAACGACACCACTGGCTCGAATAGACGGCGGCCGACGAGATGCCATTCGCACGGAACAGGTCGCCGATCGCGCGGGACTGCGCACGACCTTCTTCCGACAGATTCCGCTGGGTGCTGCACTCACCGAGCCTGAAGCCAGGCGGATCGCCGGAGCCTGGGGCCGCGGCATGGCGCAGCAAGGCAATGGCTTCTCCGGATCGCAGGGCTGCCCAGAGTGGCTCGGAGGCTTGTGCCTTGCCGAAAGCAGCCGCTCCGAGCGACAGGATAAGAAATCGCCGACGTCCAATTCGCATCTTGCTTCTCACCGTTCCGATAGCGGCTTTGGATCCGATAGCAGCTTTGACGAGTGCCGGCAGCTACTGCAGGCCGGGAGCCTCGTTTAGCAATGCCGGGTCGCAGTGCTCGTCCACGATCCGCCAAATGTCGAACCTGGTGGTATATCCACCGTTCGGGTGCTTAGGGCTGTCGAATGAGAAAGGCTTTTCGATGGAAGCCGGTCATTCGGTGGATGTCGGCCGAACCGGAACAATGGTATCCTGCGGGGAGCATTTGGGGAGGCGACTGCATTGACTGAGAGCTTGGAAGCCGAAGAGGCGAGAGGCTGGTCGAATCTGCTGCTCGCGGCAGAAAGCGGCGATGCGGAGGCCGTTCGAGCGGAATTGGCGGCCGGCGCCAATATCAACGAGGCGGACGACGGCGGCTGGTCAGCCCTTCATCTTGCAGCCCTCAATGCCCGCACCGCGGCGGTCGAGGCGTTGATCGAACACCCGGCGATCGATGTGAATTCCAGAAACAAATGGAAGAGCACGCCTTTGAGCCTTGCTTCGGCCAAGGGCCACTTCGCCTCTGTTTTAGCCCTCGTGAAACACCCCGAAATAGAGATCAATGCACGAGCCGACTACTACGGCAGAACGGCACTGATCGAAGCGGCAAAGAACGGGCATCTTGATGTCGTCAAGTTGCTTGTCGAGAATGGCGCCGACGTGAATCTGAGTGACAAGACCGGACGAAACAACGCCCTTATCGAGGCTATCAAGGGACGGCACTATGAGGTCGCGGGATACCTGCTTGATTCTCGGAAAATGAACTTTCTCAACAAGGATATGAGACTGAACGCCCTGATCTGGGCTGGCAGCAGCCATAACCATCACCTTATCGAAAAGCTGGAAGCCGCGATCCATAATTTCTTCGAAGGCAAGTGAAGGTCTCGCGTCCGGTTCCAGTTGCCATTTGTGGTTACCGGGCGAAGAAACAGGTAATCCTCCAATCCGGAAGGCTCGTCAGCCCTTCGCGATAAGCGCGCTGCTACTCACGATGTCCGGGCAGGGCGCCGACCGGGCCGGCCTCATATGCTGCAAGTGCTTTGGCGACGCCGGCAGTGAAGTGTTCAATATCGCTCGCATGTTCGAACGCTATCCGGGTTTGCGCAAACTCCAGTGGCGAATAGTCAGGCGCTATCCGCTTGACCTCTGCGATAATGCTCTGGGCTCCCTTGAGATCGCCAAGTTGCGCATGGCACGCCGCGAGCCTTGTCAGCCGCCAGGGTGTCTTCAATGGGAGCTTCGACATGCTACGGAGCGCGGCCTTGTAGTCTCCTGAAGAGTAAAGCGCGATAGAGCGATCATAGTGGTACCAATCAGGATGGATCGGGTTGATCCGTATCGCACTGTCAAGCGCCGCCAGTGCTTCAAGAGGCCTGCCTCTCATCGTGAGCAAGTATCCCATTTGCGCAATCGTATCGGCGTCGTATGGATTGAGGTCGAGCGCGCGTTGAAGGTGATGTTCGGCCGCTTCGAACCGACGGGCTGAGAGGAAAGCCTGGGCGAGTACGCGATGACAGCGTGGCTCTTCCGGCGCCAGGGTTACCGCACACTCTGCGCGGTCGATCACTGAACCAAGCAACGCTGGGGATGCCTCAGCATAGCCACCGATAATGAGATCGGCGAGCGCGATGTAGGAATGCGCCAAGGCATAGGTCGGGTCCTTCTCGACCGCCGCCTGGAAAAGACTGCGCGCAGCCTCATTGTCGTCATCACCATAGCCGCGCAGCCGGGCCAGTCCACGCAGGAGAAGCTCGTATGCGGCCAAGCTGTCCGTAGGCTTTGGGGTTGCTTGTTTAATCCCTGCGTCGTCGAGCCGAGCGACCAGCCGGTTCACCACACGGCGAGCGATTTCTTCCTGCATATCGAAGATCTGGCCGCCAGACGCAGAAAAATTATCGCTCCAGAGAACTCCACCCGTCGAAGCGGTAATGAGGCTGACGGTGACCCGCATGCCGTCTGCGCGAGTCGTCGCCCTGCCACGGACCAAATAGGTTGCGCCAAGGCTGTCGCCAATGGCACGCCAATCGGAAGCGGAATCCGAGACAAATGCAAATCCGGAATTGCGCGCCAGCACAACCACCGTTCCAAAGCGAGCCAACGCATTGACAATGTCCTCGGCGAAGCCGTCAACCAGAGGGGTGTCTTCCGGCGCACCTTCATTGCTGAAGCGCAGTACCGCAACGCTTGGCTGTCCAGAGCGCTCTGGCTTTGGCGCATCGAGAAGAGAGAGGACGTAGCCGCGCTTAGCGACCGTGCGGACAATGGTTTGGCTTTCGTCCTGCAGCGCCTTTCGCAACTCCCTGACGGCTTGCGTCAGTGAGTCCTCGGTCACGAAGACATCAGGCCACACCGCTGACATCAGTTCTGACTTGGTCGCGACACGTCCAACATTCCTGCTGAGATAGGTTAACAGATCAAACGCCTTGGAGCGGAGAGCAACAGGTTTCCCGTCGCGGAGAAGGAGGCCGCGCGCCAGATCAAGCTCGCACCTGCCAAGTGCCAGAACGGGCTCTGGATTTTCTTGCGACATCGAATGCCGACCTGATCAGCCTGACTAGACGCTGCCTGATTGGGGTCTCAATCCGCTCAGACGTCAAGGGACCAAAGGAATTTGATTCGCCTTCACTTTGGCTGGAAGCCATCCGCCTGTCCATGGCGATGATCTCGAGCATTTCGAACATCGTTCCAGGCATGGGCGCACAAGGCGACGCAGCCATAACGCAAGATACATATTCGAGGAGTTCCTGCCGGGCGGCTTGGCGCGTGTTCTCATTCAGTGACATGGTCGACCTCATCCGGTTCTTTCTTTCTTGAGAACAATGAAGCCAAAGAACGGGTGCGTACCGGAAGATTTCTGAAATTTTGCTGAATCTGGCGTAGCAGGGGTTTTCCCACAATCATTCAACCAAACGGTTGACAATCCGAAAACGCGCCTCTATATTCAACTCCATGGTTGAATTAGAGACATCCCAGATCGACGCGGTTTTTCACGCGCTTGGCGACGCCACTCGCCGGAGGATGCTTCGCGACCTCGCCGGCGGCGAGCGAACGGTAAGCCAGCTGGCGGAACCGTTCGACATGTCGCTGGCCGCCGCCTCCAAGCACATAAAGGCGCTGGAGAATGCCGGGCTTATTCGTCGCGAGGTGAGGGGCCGCACGCATCTTTGCCGCCTCGAACCCGGACCGCTGGCCAGCGCCTACCAATGGCTTGGCTTCTACGAGCGCTTGTGGACCAACCGTCTCGATGTTCTCGAACGTCTCCTTCGCGAGGAGGACGCACGCAAAGCCCAGGATGATTCCAGGAAATCGCCCACTTCAAAAGAAGGAAACGACCAATGAACCAGATGAAAACCATCGAAGCCTATGGCGAGCTGACCGAGCCGGCGACATTCACCATCCAGCGGCTTTTGCCTGGCCCTATCGAGCGGGTCTGGGCCTATCTCACCGAGAGTGACCTGCGTCGGCAGTGGATGGCCGCGGGGCAGATGGAAATGAAGGCCGGCACGTCGTTCGAATTCGTTTGGCGTAACGACGAGCTGACCGATCCGCCCGGCCAGCGCCCTGCGGGCTTCCCCGAAGAGCATCGGATGGAGGGCCGGATCACCGAGCTCGATCCGCCTTACAAGCTTGCCATCACCTGGGGAAACACCGGCGGCGTTTCCTTCTTGCTGGAGCCGAAGGGCAACGATGTGCTGCTCACCGTCATCCATCGCCGGCTGCCGGAGCGCGCAATTCAGCTCAACGTCACCGCCGGCTGGCACATGCACCTCGACATGCTCGCTGCCCGCCTCGCGGGCAAGACCCCGACCTCTTTCTGGAACGGCTGGAGCCGCCTGCGGGAAGAATACGACCGCCGCCTGCCGGCCTGACACGATCGCGTCGGCCAACCCCTGAAGTCACCGCCCAGCCTCCACCGGCATCGGCCCTTGGAGGCTCGCACACCAGCAACGAACCGACGATGAAACGTGCTTGCATTTCGCAAGCCCGATGGAGGAAGTCATGCGCAAATTGATCACCGGAATGAAGGTTTCCGTCGACGGCAAGATGGAGGGACCCGAGGGTTACGCCGATTGGGTCGACGCGTGGTCGGAGGAGTATGGGCTGACGCCGCAGATCGATGCCTGCCTGCTCGGGAGCGTCATGTACGTCGGCTACGAGCGCTACTGGAGCGCGATCCAGAATGAGCCGGACAAGCCGCTGCCGATGACCGGCAAATTACCGACGCCGGCGGAGCTCGAATGGGCCCGCTTTGCCGAACAGACCGCGCATTATGTGCTTTCGAACACAATGATTTCGGCGGCCTGGCCAAAGACCCGCTTCGTGCGGAGCCTCGAAGACATCGCTGCCCTCAAGCAGCAGCCGGGCAAGGATATCTATCTCATGGGCGGTGCTCGAATGACCGCGAGCCTTATCGATGCCGGGCTGGTGGATGAACTGCGGCTGATCGTCTATCCGCTGCTCGTCGGGGAAGGGAAGGCGCTGTTTGGAGCAACGCAAAATCGTCGCGGGCTCGAACTGCGGAAGGTTCAGCAGCTTCCCGACGGGCGCGTGAGCCTGGTCTATGGGATTGGCTAACTCAGCCGGTCTTCGCAGATCTCGCAGCGCTGCCCGGCTGAAATCTATTCCTGAAAGGCACGTTGCCGGTCAGAGGGAAACCGATAGCCCACCGTCAACGGCCAGTACATGTCCGTTGACGTAGGCGGCAGCGTCGGAGGCAAGAAACACCACGGCTCCGCCGAGCTCCTCAGGCTGGGCCCAGCGGCCCGCCGGGGTTCGTGTCTCGACCCATTTGGTGAAGGCCTCGTCGCTCATAAGTGCGGTATTGAGCTCGGTGGCGAAATAGCCGGGGGCGATCGCGTTGACGGTGATGCCGTGACGGCCCAGTTCAGCGGCGGTCGAGCGTGTCAGCCCGTGCAGCCCCGCCTTTGCCGCCACATAGGCGTGAATGGTGGGACGGCCAAGTATCGCCGCAACCGATCCGGTGTTTATTATGCGCCCGAACTTGTTTGGCAGCATCAGGCGCACCGCGTCGCGCATCATGCGGAAGCAGGCCGACAGATTGACGGCAATCACATGGTTGAAATCTTCGTCCTGCCATTCGACCAGTGGACTTCGATGCTGGATGCCGGCGTTGTTGACCAGAATATCGAGGCGGCCGTGGCGTTCGACGATTCCTTCCAGCGACGCCCTTGAGATCGCCGCGTCGGTGACATCGAACGGCAGGGCTTCGGCACCGATCCTTTCAGCCGCCGCGGCGAGGGCGGCCGGATCGCGGGCATTGACGATCACTGTCGCGCCGTTTTCCACAAGTGCCTTGGCCATGGCGAAGCCGAGACCACGCGAAGCACCCGTGACCAACGCGACACGGCCGTTGAGCGAGAACAATTCCGACATTGATATCCCCTAGGAAAAGGGCGGGAGTTTCCTCCCGCCCAATAGTGCTATTTGGCGATGCAGGTATCCGCTGTCTCCGGAGTGCAAATGTCAAGCCCGGTGTAGGTCGGGTCGGCCGGCGGAGGCCTTGCCGTCCTTCATGTCCTTCAGCGCTATCATCGTCTTGCAGCCCATTTCGAACGGCCGCTGGCCGACCTGGCCAAGCGAGAAACTGCGAAGGATCTGAAACATTTTCAGGCCGACAAAGAACAGTTCCAGGCAGCACGTTAAGGCATTGGCCCCGGCCGGTTGTAAAAAATAGCATTTTTCGAGGGCGAACAGTTCAGGCGCGGGCGTGGATTGCGGGGTGGGCCGCGGAGTTCGGCGCCGAAGTGAAGACGGCAACCGAGAGAATGCGACTTGCCAAGTTGTAGGATGACCGTATGATCGGACCCATGACTACGGTTCATCCATCTCTTCAACGCGAAGCTTCCGGCGCAATTGCTGAGCTGCCTGCGCAGCTGGCGGGTGATGCGCTGATAGACGGACGGTCGCCACTGGCAGAGCGCACCTCCTCGATTGGGGCCGCGACAGGCGCGGCAGTGCCCGCTTCATCGTGCGTCCAGGATCCGTGGAAGACGTCCAGGCGTTTGTGAGATGGTGCTCGCAGAGCGGTGTCGCGATCGTCGTGCAAGGCGGCAATACCGGACTTGCCGGCGGCGCGATTCCAGACAATTCGGAGTTCGCCGTGCTGTCGCTTGAGCGTCTCAATCGGATACGCTCCGTCGATCGGCTCGACTTCACGCTGCAAGCTGACGCCGGTGCCGTGCTGCAGGACGTCAAGGACGCCGCTGAAGCATCCGACATGACCTTCCCTCTCGCGCTCGGCGGCTCGTTCAGTGCCGAGCATGGTGTGGGTCGCAGCCGCAGTCACGTGTTCTGGGCCGGCCTGTCGCAACGCGAACGGCAGCTTCATACCGCGATCAAGGCAGCCTTCGATCCGGCAGGCCTGTTCAATCCCGCGTGTCTCATGCCTGGTCCGGGCGATTTGTAGGGGAAGCCGCATGAAGCAGCGTTCGTCGATCATCGGCAGCGTGGAGGCGCTCCCGCATCGCGTCGCTTCGCATCTGAGTCGCGAGATCGAGGGCGGCGACATCATCCCGGGAGCCCGGCTTCCCACCGAAAGCCAGCTCGCCGACAAGTTCGGCGTCAGCCGCAATGTTGTCAGGGAAGCGATCGCGCAGCTTCGCGCCGATGGCATGATCGAGGCGCGTCAGGGGGTGGGCGCATTCGTCATGGCGCCGGAACAGCGGACAGCCATCCGGATCGACCGTGAAGCACTGAAAGACCAGCGCAACATGGAGCAGCTCTTCGAGCTGCGCAGCATCCTGGAGACCGAATCCGCCACGCTGGCCGCGGCGCGCTGTACATCCGATGATCTTGACGCGATCAAGGCTGCGCTGGACCGCATGGGCGGCGAAGAGCGCTGGGAGGATGGCAGCATCGAGGCCGATCTGCTTTTCCATCGGGCGATCGCCCGGGCCACGGGCAATAGCTACATCTACACGTTCATTTCGTTCGTATGCGAGCAGATCCGCCAGTCGATCCACTATGCCCGCCTGACCAATCCGCTCCACGACCTGGTCGAGGTCAACGTCGCCGAACACGTGCGAATCTACGACGCGCTCGCCGCGCATGATCCGCAGGCTGCCGGCGAGGCGATGCGCCGGCACATCGATGGCGCGGCATCGCGGGTAGGCGTCGAACTCACCGCGAAGATCAATCGAGGCAAATGACCATGTCGCTCGGGCAGACCAAGGCAATCACCGATATCTGCCTTCTCGTCGAGGATATCGACCGCACCATCGACTTCTACACGCAGAAACTCGGCTACCGGATCAGACGCCGCGCCGAGGGCTTTGTCGATTTTCATTCCGAGCGTGTGACGCTCGCCGCATGGGAACTGGATCACATCAATCGCCACTGCGGCGTCTCGAATGTCCGCTCTCCGAAGCAGGCGCACAAGGCGTGCGTTGCGATGGAACTCGAAAGCGCCGGCGAGGTCGACCGGCTCTACGCCGAACTGTCGGACAAGGGCGTGCCGTTCGTCGGGCCGCCTGGCGACTATGTCTGGAACGCGCGCTGCGCCTACTTCCACGACCCGGACGGGACGCTGTGGGAGCTCTACGCCTGGACCGGCGCCGGGCCGGGCGACTATCACGACACGCAAGTGTGATTGGATCGCGACGGCCTCGCGAGAAGGGCCGCGCCGCATGCAAACCGTCCAACAAAGGAGCAAGAAGATGAGTGGGAACACATCGCAATGGAATCGCAGATCGATCCTGAAGGCCGGCGCCGCCGGCCTGGCGGCTTTCGGGCCGGGACTTCAGCTGTTTGGCGCCAGCGCCTCGGCAGCTGCCAAGCTCGTCATCCAGTATGACTGGCTGATGTCGAACGGCCAGATCGGCGACGTGGCAGCCGTCGCCAATGGCTACTTCAAAGAGGCCGGGCTCGAAGTCGAATTCAGCCCCGGCGGACCGAACGCCGCCACCGTGCCGCCGGTGGTGTCCGGTGCCGCCCAGCTCGGCCAATTCTCCGAATCGCCTCAGCTCTATGCCGCGCGGGCGAGCGGCGTTCCGGTGAAGATCATTGCCTGCGGCTATCGCACCGGACCCTATGCGCTGACCTCGAAACCGGCGAAGCCGATCCGGTCGGCGGCGGATCTGAAGGGCATGCGGATCGGCACGCAGCCGACCGCGCGCTTCGCCATCGACGCGATGCTCGCGAAGAACAACATCGACCCTTCCGAAGTCACCATCGTCAATGTCGGGTTCGATAAGGCCCCGCTCGTCCGTGGCGACGTGGATGCGATCGGCGGCTGGATCACCAACACGCAGGCGCTCAGCGTCGTCGGCGATGATCGCATCGATCTGCTGTTGTCGGAGCTGGGCCTGGCGTCCTATGCCGACGTTTATTTCGCGACCGACAGCGCCATCGAATCCGATTCCGAGACCCTGGCAAAATTCATCGGTGCGGTCGCCAGGGGGTGGGGGTGGGTCCACGCCAATCCCGAGCAGGCGGTCGACAAGCTCGTCGCGGCCTATCCCGAGATCGACGCAGGCTGGGAAAAGAAGACGATCCCGCTGGTGCTGAAACTGTCGTTTGACGACAACACGAAAAAGGATGGATGGGGCACGTTCGATCCTGCCTCGATCGAGAGCCAGATCGCCCTGCTTGACCAGATTGGCCAGTATCCAAACGGCAGGCCGAAGGCCGAGGACGTCTATACGACTGAGGTCCTCGAACTCAGTGCGGCTGAACGGCCGAAGCTCGGCGCACCTGCCTCTTGATGGCCGCGCCGGCCATCGAGACCTCCGGGCTCGACGTCGGCTATCCCGGCCGGCGCTCGCCAGTGACGGTGATCTCCGGTCTCGAACTGACAGTCGAGGCCGGGACGTTCCTGTCGATCCTAGGGCCTTCGGGGTGCGGAAAGTCAACGTTTCTGCGGGTTGTCGCCGATCTTTTGGCGCCACTTGCGGGCACGATACGCGTGATGGGCGATACGCCGTCGGCGGTACGCTCCGGCCGCGGCGTGGGTTTTGTCTTCCAGGACTCGACCCTTTTGCCGTGGCGCACGGCGCGCGAGAATGTGCGGCTGCCGATCCAGGTGGGCCGCCGCAGCCTGTCGCGCATGATAGACGACCGGGCCGACGAGCTGCTCGAACTCGTCGGCCTGTCGGCGCTCAGTGAGCGCCTGCCGCATCAGCTTTCCGGCGGACAGCGCCAAAGGCTGGCGATCGCCCGGGCGCTGCTTGGCGAGCCACGCCTGCTTCTGATGGACGAACCCTTTGGGGCGCTTGACGAGATCACCCGCGACCGCCTCAACGACGAACTGCTGAACCTATGGCGGCGGACCGGAACGACCGTGCTGTTCGTCACGCATTCCATTGCCGAAGCCGTCTATCTCGGGCAGCGCGTGATCGTGCTTGCCGCCCATCCCGGACGGATCGTCGCCGACCACGACCTTCGTCCGCTGAAGGGGCCGGGCAACAGATGCTCGCGCGAGGATCCGCCGATCGTCGCGGCAATGGCCAGGATGCGCTCCGCTCTTGGGGCGGCCTCGTGAACCGGGGACGGCTTTCGCCGTTCGCACAGACCCTGCTGCCGATCCTCGGCGCCGGCTCGCTCATTCTCGCATGGCAGGTTCTGCTGCCGCTCGCCGGCGTGCCCGCATACATCGTTCCGACGCCGACCGCGATAGCGGGCGTGTTTGCCAGGAACGGATCGCTTCTCCTGTCGAACCTCTGGCCGACGGCCATCGAGGCGCTCTCCGGCTTCGTGCTCGGCAACCTCGCCGCAGTGCTGCTGGCGGTCGTCTTCGTGCACAGCCGTACGCTTCAGGCTGCCTATTTTCCGGTCGTGCTGTTCTTCAATACGATCCCGGTGCTTGCGCTGGCCCCGGTCGTCATCCTCATCTTCGGCCTCGGCATGCTGCCCAAGATCGTGATCGCGGCAGTGATCTGTTTCTTCCCGACGCTCATCAACATGATCCGGGGTCTGGAATCGGCGAGCGCCAGCGAGCACGAGCTGTTTCGCGTGCTGTCGGCGACGCGCTGGGAAGTATTCTGGCGCCTGCGCCTGCCACGCGCGCTGCCAATGCTTTTCGCTTCGCTGCGGATCGCCTCGGCGACCGCGGTGATCGGCGCGATCGTCGGCGAATGGATCGGCTCCGACAAAGGTCTCGGTGCGCTGATCATCCAGGCGACCTTCAACTATCAGTCCGACCGGCTCTACGCAGCCATCGTGCTCTCATCGCTGCTATCGATCGGGTTCTTCACGACGGTCGTCGCCGCTGAGCGGTGGTCCGTTCGATACCGTTGACCGGCTGGTTCCCAGGGATGGCCGCTTGGCGTCGCACCGCGGACTTTGCTCTAGACGCGCAGGCGAGGATTGGCCTTTCCGCTGTCGGCCTGTACTATGACCAGCGCTTACACGGGATAGGGGGAGCTCGAGCGTGAGTCAGAATTTTCGCCGTTGTGGGTTGGGGGCCTTCATCGCCGTCATGGTGCTTTCGCCGCATGCGGCGTCGGCCGATACGCCCGAGCGGATCACTGCCGCCCTGTCGAAGCTCGAACTGCTCGCCGAAGGCGTGATCAAGGACGGTGGCGTGCCCGGTCTCGCCATCGGCGTCGTGCATGGCGACGAGGTGGTCTTCCTCAAGGGTTTCGGACATCGCGAGGCCGGCAAACCGGAGGCCGTCGATCCCGACACGGTGTTCCAGATCGCCTCCCTCTCCAAGCCAGTCTCCGCCACGATAGTGGCGGCGCTGGTCAGCGACGAGATTGTTTCCTGGGATGCGAAAATCGTCGATCTCGATCCGGCGTTCCGGCTGTCCGAGCCCTATCCGACCAGTGAACTCACGGTCCGCGACCTGTTCTCGCACCGCAGCGGACTTCCCGGCACGGCCGGCGACGACCTCGAGGACATTGGCTATGACCGTGCGGAGATCCTGCGTCGGCTGCGCTTCGTGCCGCCATTGTCGAGCTTTCGCGCCGGCTACTCCTACAGCAATTTCGGACTGACCGAAGGTGCCGTCGCAGCCGCGAAGCGGACAGGCAAGTCCTGGGAGGAGGTCGCCGAGGAGAAGCTCTACCGTCCGCTTGGAATGGTCTCGACCAGCTCCCGTCATGCGGACTTCATCAAGCACGCCAATCGCGCTGCGCTCCACGTCAAGATCGACGGCGTCTGGGCCGCGAAGGTGAAGCGCGATCCGGATGCGCAGGCGCCCGCAGGCGGCGTCAGCTCCACGGCACGCGATCTCTCGCAATGGGTGCGCCTCGTACTCGGCAATGGTGTCTATGCCGGCGAGACACTCATTAAAGCCGACGCGCTGGACCAGACGCATGTTCCTCTGATGGCTCGCGGCAGGAACCCCGTCTCAGGCGGCCAGTCCTTCTACGGTCTCGGCTGGAATGTCGAATTCGGCCGGCACGGCCTGAGCTGGGGTCATGCCGGCGCCTTCAGTGTTGGCGCACGCACCCTGGTGACACTTTTTCCGGAGGAGAAGCTTGGCATCGTCATTGTCGCCAACGCCTTTTCGACAGGCGTGCCGGAAGGTCTATCCGACAGCTTCGCCGATCTTGTCTTCGACGGAACGGTCGAGAAGGACTGGGTCAAGGCATGGGATGATACCTATGCGAGCCTGTTCGGCCCGGCGGTCGCGGCGGCCAAGGCCACCTATGCCGCGCCAGCGTCTCCGGCAAGGTCGGCCGGGCCGGCCAATGCCTATGCGGGCCGTTACTCCAACGACTTCATTGGCGATGCGATCGTGTCGAGTGCGGGAGACGCCCTTGTGCTCAAGGTCGGGCCGGCCGGCGCCCGGTCCTATTCATTGAAGCATTTCGACGGCGACCTCTTCCTGACCTTCCCGGACGCCGAGACGCCGGACAGGCCATCGGGCGTAGGCTTTGACATCGGCCCCAACGGCAAGGCGTCGGCCATGACCATAGAGTTTCTCGACGATAACAATCTTGGCACGCTGCGGCGCGTCGGTGATTAGGGGGCAATGGTAGTAAGACGGTTGTCCCAGTTATCCCCCTGCAAGACGCTGCATCAACGCTGCCTCGACAGGACCGACCTTCCGTGCTTCGGGTCTGCCGGGCGCGATAATCATCGAAGGGGAGCATTAAGGTGAACGAAGACGCCGCCAGTCCAAGGCCGCTTTCGGAAATTGCCAGCTATCACGCGCATATCTACTACGACGGGCAGGCCGAGCGGCAGCATGCCGAATGGCTGCGCCTGCGCATTGGCGAGCGTTTCCGCGTGCGCCTGGGCAATTGGCGCGACGAGCCGGTCGGCCCGCATGAGCAGGCCATGTACCAGGTCTCCTTCGCCACCGGGATTTTCGCTACCCTCGTTCCGTGGCTGATGCTGAACCACGGCGGCCTGAGCATCCTCATCCACCCCAACACCACCAACCCAAAGCGCGACCATCTGGCCGACCCGATCTGGATCGGCCGCCCGCTGGGGGTGCACGGCGAGGTTCTCGGCGAGGAGGATGAGGCGGAAGAGGCGCTAGAGGTGAATACCGAGCCGACGATGGGGGCGTAGGGCGCAATCGACAAGATCCACGAATTGCCCAAGGTCACCATCATCAGCGTGACCCACCGCGCCGAGTTGGAAGCCTACCACAGCCGCAAGACCACTCTGGAAAGGCGAGTGGGCGGCGCGAAGCTGGTCAGCGATGTGGAGCTTGTGCCGCGCATGCCCAAGCGGGGCCGACTCTGGGAAGCGGTTGCTAGCCGCCGACGGTCAAGCTCCACTCGGGTTCGCACTAAGAAACAATCGACTGGGTGAAGTGGCCGACGTTGTTGCAGCACGGTGGCTACGGCATACTATTTTGCGGTGAATCGATGATACCGGTCTATTGGCCCGGGGCGACCAGGAAGCGATTATCAGGTGCCTGGCAGACGTGAAATATAGCGAGTGGATATTCGAGCGGTATCGGCCGGCCAAGACGTTTACCGAAAGTCCCGACTGGCCTATTCGCCATCGTACTGTGGGAAAATACAAGGCGCGCTGAGGCGTCTATAAACGCCTAGTTCTAACGCACCTTTACCCCAATTGGGCTGGTATCACACCATGTCGGAATACCTGTACTTACCCTACCACCACGCGGCTTTCGATCTTCTTACTAAAATATTTTACGATGAAATTAACGTTGTTCTTATAAGAAGGTTTGCTGATTTCCGATCAAAGCTATTTCTGGATCGATTTGCACCTGGAAAGATAATCGAGAGCGACGATGCCTGGCCTATAGTCAGAGAAATACTTGAAATTATTGATCGGGAAATGGGGGCGATAGTTCAGCGGAGGAGCGTCGCATATTGGCTTCACCTTTACCGCAGAATAGGCGTTTATCTGTCTCCGGAGCACGAGGGTAAGACGGATGAAGTCACACTTGGGCTAGTGCGACAAATCGCCGAACTAACTATCCAGAAACACGGACTACTGAACGCACCCAGAGAGTTCGGTCGTTCTGACGAGTTGGGAGCTAGCCTCATTCTAGGCGGCTGGATGAAGAAAGGGCTTAAGAGCCTTGGTGGTGACGGAAGAAGCGGCGAGGCAATATTTCGGAGATACGCGAGTCTCGCGAGAAAGACTCCGACTTGGGTTATACGCGATTTTTCCAAGAGGGACTTCGTTGATATCTACGCAATAGAAGGGGCCTCTTACCAGTACTGGCGACTGACCGCACTTCTTCGATCTCTGGGTAAAGGCGCGAGGATCGTTGTGAGCAGCGGCGGCGATTGGGATTACGTGCCCGATCGAAAACTCTCCAAGCTGATCGAGTCGATCGACCAAAGAACGTCAAATTCAGGGAATTTTTCATCTCTTCTCGGCATATGGATTGATTCTGAAACACTTAGACCCACTCGCAATAGCGAGGAACCGGTTGCAGATGTGGTTTTCTTTCCGATCTATAACACTTCCCGAGCCAAGACACCCGAATCTCTAGAGATATTCGGAGCTCGGTTCGCTGAGAACTCTGTTATGAATTTTTTTCCACTTTTTCTAAGTGCTGGCACTTTCTTTCGACATCACCACTTTATGCGTGACGAGTTCATCAAGAAGAGAGGTTATGATTTTGAGTTGATGGTTAGTGTATTGTCTGCTCTATCTTCTTTCCTTTTTATTCCTTCAAGAAGCCTATACAACGATGATGAAAAGGAAAAAGAGCGCTACAAGCTTGCGGCATTTACTCAAACACTTACTAGGGGCTACCACCTATTTCTCGGCACGATCGACGATCTAATGGCGATGCTTATGGATCGCCTGTCTATCATTTTCTCTAGGGAATTCGAACTAGCTGAAGTGCGCAGGGTCGTCGATTCCATGACGCTCAACAAAGGTCTCCAGGAAAAGGTATCGCCATGGAGCAATGGGCCACGGAGTGTCGTTATCCCCACCAATGGTTTTTGCGTGCTCGACCTGGTTAGCGTCCCGGCCTTGTTGCGCTCGATCTTTGTCTTCATGACTGACCAGTTTGGTGAGAGTGGGACTGTGTTTGAAAGACTGTTTCGAGAGGCCTTAGCTAGGCGTGGCTTTGACGTTAGCGCCGGCGTCTTGACCGCCAATGACGGAAGCGAACGAGAGTTGGACGCTGGGGTCCTTGTCGGCAAACGTCTATACCTATTCGAGTGCGTGTCTATCGAGCGGCCGTTGGATTACGAGATCGGACGGCCGCGAACGATAAAGATTCGACGGGAGCGGCTGGTCGCGAAACTAGATCAAGCGAAATCGCTGGGCGAGTTCGTTCGCCACAATCCATCTGGGCGCAATTTTGATTTTTCGTCCGCCGAGGAAGTTGTGTACGCTGTCGTATCTCCATTCACCGAATGGATTTGGGATTACGGGGAAGAGCTTTGGATTCGACCGGACGTGCCCCGGATTTTGAATCCGGATGAAGTATTTTCGCTACTCGGCCACTGATCGAGTCGCAGCTTACGACGCGTCGAACTCTCAAGCCTACTCGTCGACGTCGCTGAAGATCGAGCGCTCCCGGGCTGCGAATTGGTGAGGGATTTTAGAAGAGTTGACCGCGCCGACCAGCGCGGACCGATCGGACATTTCCTTCCATCTCCAATCACCTTCCGCCTGTTCCAACTCATCCTCGCGTCTTTTTCGCTCCAGACTGTCGATATTCGTAGAAACTGAGGCAGATATTTCGTCCAACTCCGGAAAATCTTCTAACTCCTCGGCAAAGAAATTCCTTACGTATTCAATAGCGACCGCGATATCTTCGAAATTCTCTTCAGGACTTAGCTCTGCGTCCGGACTTTCGGAGACGGTGTCCACCTTCTCCATTATCGCCGGAATGAGTCGGATCTTAATTCCCTTCGCGAGCTTGATAAGCGCCATCGGAGTTAGCAACGATAGCACCCCATCGTTGGCGAGAACCGAAGCATCCAGATCGGCGAAAAGATCACTCTCGATTCTGTCGCTCATGTCATTCCTGAGTTCAACTGACAGAAGCCCCATGGATAAGGCACGCGCATAAGTATTGGCTTTTGGATCCTGAGCGATCTCTCTACTCACCCATGCTCGCCGACGAAGAATGGAGGGGTCTGCCTTTAAAACCTCTCGGAAAACCGCATCCGACGCGCGCACCCATAAGAAATAGTATAAAAGGCGGTTCACACCGCCACCGTCGTCAGGTGCTTCAAGAAGGCGTCCTACGAGAAGCTGGTCCAAATCCTTAGGAACAACTACCGCATCCGGAATGTGCTCAACATCCGCGCAGCGTACTTCTGATAAGATCGTCGTTACACCTACACCACGAATGTACAGTTCTCTCATACCGTCAGCGTCACGCAGACTTGCCGCGAGCGCGTCGGAAAGAGTCGGATGTTTAAAGCTCCAGACGCGCTCAGCACCCTCCAACGTTTGAACGAGAAAGGATTCGCGCAGTTCATGGAGGGATTCCGCCAACTGCTCACGGGACACGTCGTAGAACCGGACAACTGTATCTTGGATTTCTGGAGAAGGCCCGCTAATCGGCATTTTGCCGCGATGCAAGAATATCAGCGTTAACGCGGCACGATGCGCCTTGGAGAGTTCGCCTACGGTCTGGAGGAGAAATTCGCGATTTTCGCGGACAAACCGTACTAGTGAGTCCGGCGTCAACGATACATTTGCGGTGTAGGCTGGGTCGCCAAGCTGCCGTGCCACCTCAGGAGTGAACGTCCACTCTTTGGCTATTTCACCCAAATAATTCTTGGCCTTTCGCTTCCAAAACGCGGGCTGACGACCGATCTTTATGTGATTGTATAGTATTTGGCGCCGTTCGTTTTCGTTAAGAGCGCCAACTTCGACAATCGCTGTGTTGTCGCGGAACAGGGGGTGATTCCTCGTTCCCAGTTTTGGCTTTGCAGCCTCGTAGATATGGCGCCTAGATGTGAGAACAAAGGAATTCCCTGCAGCTATCGCCGCCTGCAACTTTGGCATTATCGAGATCCAGTGATCGACAAAATCCTCACGAAGTTGATTAGGCCCAAACGCGTCGTCAATCCAATAAAACCCACCGGGCTCGTCGGGGTTCCAGCTTTCCAACAGCTGCTTCGGGCCGTCTGCTTTATAACAAACATGGTCGGGGCTATCAGCTGCGATCGTTGAAAGAACGGCTGCTATGGTCGACTTACCCGTCGCAGGATTGCCTGTGAGCATGACGATTCTATGCTTCGACAGAACTCTTACAGCTTTGACGTGTGGTCCGGTTGGCACATAAGCTTTGAGAGTCGAGGTAAGGTGGCCTAGAAGGGCTTTCGTCTGAGCTGCACGCCGTTCGTCCAGTATAACGGATAGGTCGCCGAGCCCGTATATTCTTGGCACCAGTGCGCGCAGTCGCCCGCTACTTCTGATCACCCGTACAAGATATTCTTTTCCGAAAACGTGAGGCCTGGCTACACCTAACGCCCGCAGACGGTCCTTAATTAGGACGGCAATCGGGGCTGACACCGACATACTGGTCATCAGTAAATATTGGTGCGCCTGCCCCTTTTTTATAAGCTCCTCTACATGTTCCACTTCCGGAGCTAAATCCGTCAATCTTAGCGAGCGGGCTCGATCAGAACTGAATTTGCACTGGACCGTCGTCGTTAGAAGTGCGCCATCGAACTTCTGAGGTTTGGAAACAAAGACGGCATCTTGCCCGCCATCCTGGGCCTCCCTAAAGACCTCGACTGGTATCTCCAAGACATCTTCGCAAACATGTGCGCAAAGGTCCTGAAAGGCTTTCCAGCCCAAGGTATGAAGCGCTAGATCTGTCCAGGCTCCCTGAGCCGTTCGTGGACTACCACTTAGATTCGTTTGACCGTTCGATTTACCCAAGCTGCACCTGGTATGCCACGCGCCGAATCTCCGCAAATAGATGCAACAATCCACGCCAACACGCCACGTTGGATGTATCGTTGCCGTCCTCTCTTCCACACAAATTCGCGAAGTAAGGCTTGGATGGATTAGTCCGAAGCTAGCCGTAGTCGGCGAACTAAAGGGGTGAAATCGCTTAGCTTGGCGTGGCAGTCTGCGATTGTGTCCGAGTCCTGGCGCAGCTCTCTCCGGTCGGCCTACCCCCCACTACCCCCCCGGCCCCCGCGGGGGCGGGGCGGGCGGCTCCCCCGCGCGGTGGGGGGGGCGCGCCCCCCCCTGGGGGTGGGGGGGCCGCGGGGGGGGGGGGGGGGGGGGGGTGGGGGGGGGGCGGTCGAGCCGGGGGGGGGGGGGGCGGCGCCTCAGCAC
>NZ_JBVVQC010000016.1:0-23783 GCF_055811515.1 Mesorhizobium sp. WSM4841 | reverse complement strand
CCCAGCCACCCGCGGCAGCAGGAAAATCTCCGCCCCCTCAGGTAGTTCCTTCGACCACGTATCGCGATAGATAACCCCGTCGATGGCGACGGCGATGCCGCGATCGATCAAGGGCTCGAAGCCGGGATACTGCTCGGCCAGCTTCCTGAACAGCTCCCGAATATCCTTCGCCTCGATCTCGACCTTGCTCTTGCCTCCGGCGATTGCGCCGAGCGATCCCCAGAGCGTTACTTCGACCATCAGCCTCCCCGTTCCGCCTCGATCGCCGCGAGAATCCGCGGCGGCGACATCGGGATATGCGTCATCCGCACGCCTGCGGCGTTCGACACCGCATTGGCGATCGCCGCCAGCGGCGGCACGATCGAGGTCTCGCCGACGCCACGCACCCCGTAAGGATGGTTGGGATTGGGGATCTCGAGGATCTGCGTGTCGATCATCGGCAGGTCCGAGCAGACCGGGATCCGGTAGTCGAGGAAGCCGGGGTTCTGCAGCCGCCCGTCCTTGCCGTAGATGTACTCTTCGTTGAGCGCCCAACCGATGCCTTGCGCCGCACCCCCCTGGTACTGCCCCTCGACATAGGTTGGGTGCACCGCCTTGCCGGCATCCTGCACGACTGTGTAGCGCAGGACCCTGGTGGCGCCGGTCTCCGGATCGACCTCGATATCGCAAATATGGGTGGCGAAGGAGACGCCGGCGCCGTCGGCGACGAGCTCGCTGTGGCCGGCGATCGGCCCGCCCGTCTTGCCGGACGCGGCCGCGATCTCCTTCAGGGACAGCGCCGCAAGGTTGCCGTACTTCTCGCCTTTGGCGATGGCGTGGCCCTTTTCCCAGACCACGTCGTCGACGGGAATGTCCCACATCTGCGCGGCGCGTTCCCGCAGGATCTTGATGGCGTTGCGGGCGGCCGAGATCGTCGCCATAGAGGAGGAGAAGGTGCCGCGGCTGCCGTCCGTCATGTCGTTGTAGCCGAGGCTGGAGGTGTCGGCCACCACCGCCTTGACCTGCTCATAGGCGATGCCGAGTTCCTCCGCCGCCACCAGCGACAACGACGCGCGGGAACCACCCACATCGACCGTGCCGACGGCAAGCGAGACCGAGCCGTCCATGCCGATGTTGAGGTCGGTGCAGGTCTGGCCGCCGAAGTTGAACCAGAAGCCGCAAGCCATGCCGCGGCCCTGGTTCTTGCCCAGCGGTGCCTTCATGTGGGGATGGTTCTTCGCCGCTTCCAGCGTCGGGCCGATGCCGATCGGGCCGTATACCGGGCCGTAGGACGATCTGGTGCCTTCCTGGGCGGCGTTCCTGATCCGGAACTCGACCGGATCCATGCCGATCTCCTTGGCCAGCTCGTCGACGGCACTTTCCACCGCAAACGCCGCCATCGGTGCCGACGGCGCGCGATAGGCCGCGGTCTTCGGCCGGTTGACCAGCACTTCGTAGCCGACCGTCCTGACGTTCTCCAGCTTGTAGCAGGCAAAGGCGGTCATGGCGCCGATCTCTGCCCACATGCCGGCATAGGGGCCGCAGGAATAGCGCAGCGTCGCCTCGGCCGCGGTGATCGTGCCGTCCTTGCGGGCGCCGATCCTGACGTCGATCGAGGTGGCACTGGTCGGCCCCGAGGCGCGGAACACCTCGTCGCGCGTCATGACCAGCTTGACCGGCCGGCCGGCCTTGCGTGACAGCGCCAGCGCCACCGGCTCGGCCCAGACATGGGTCTTGCCGCCGAAACCGCCGCCGATCTCCGAGGAGGTGACGCGCAGTTTCGAAGCCTCCATGCCAAGCAACTGGGCGCAATGCTGGCGATAGACGAAATGCCCTTGCGTGCAGACCCAGAGGTCGGCGGTGCCGTCGGAGCTGACGCTCGCGACGCAGGCATGCGGCTCGATATAGCCCTGGTGCGTCTGCTCGGTCTTGAAGGAGCGCTCGACGACGAAATCGGCCTGCCCAAAACCCTCATGAATGTCGCCATGGCCGTACTGGGTGCGCTTGGTGACGTTGGACGGCTTGGTGGGCTTTTCCTCCAGGCCTTCGGTGAAGATGGCGTCGTTGAGCACGGGCGCCGAGTGCTTCATCGCCTCGTCGACATCGGTCACATGCGGCAGCACCTCATAGTCGACCTCGATCAGCTTCAGCGCCTGCCTTGCCGTGCGGGCGTCGACCGCGGCGACTGCGGCCACCGCATGGCCGTCATAGAGCGCCTTCTTGCGCGCCATGCAGTTGTCGAGGATGTCGTACATGGCGGCGTCGCCGTCGGTGAGGTCGGGCAGGTCGGCGGCGGTGATCACTGCCTTCACGCCGGCGAGTTTCTCCGCCTTCGAGGTGTCGATCTTCCTGATCGTGGCGTGGGCGTGCGGGCTTCTCAGAACACGCCCGACCAGCTGGCCGGCCATGTTGAAATCCGCGCCGTAGCGCGCGCGGCCCGTCACCTTGTCGACGCCGTCGGGACGGATGGGGCGGGTGCCGACCGAGGTGAAATTGCGCCCCGCGAAACGTGGATCGAAATTCATCGTCATGCTCCCTTCATCACGCTGGCGGCGTCCTGGACGGCGCGCACGATCTTGTCATAGCCGGTGCAGCGGCAGAGGTTCCCGGCGAGGCCGAAGCGGATTTCCTCCTCGGTCGGGTCGGGGTTCTTGGCCAAAAGGTCCTTCGCAGCGATCAGGAAGCCCGGCGTGCAGATGCCGCATTGCAGTGCTGCGTGCTCGAGGAACTTCTGCTGCAGCGGATGCAGCGTGTCGCCATGCGCCATGCCTTCGACGGTCTCGACGCGCCGGCCTTCAGCCTCCGCGCCAAGCACCAGGCACGAACACACCAGCCGGTCGTCGAGGATGATGCTGCAGGCGCCGCAGTCGCCGGTGCCGCAGCCTTCCTTGGCGCCCGTCAGCCCAAGGCGATCGCGCAACACGTCGAGCAGCGTCTCGTCCGGTTGGCAAAGATACTCGACATTGTCGCCGTTGATTGTCGTTGAGACTGCTACACCAGCCATCATTTGCCTCCTGCACGTGCATAGGCGGTCATGGCGGCCCGCCTGGCCAGCACACCCGCAACTTTTCTTCTGAACTCGACGGTGCCCCGCTTGTCGTCGATGGGACGGCAGGCCCCGGAGCAGACCTTGGCAAGCCGCTCAAGTGCTGCTTCGTCCAGCTTCCTGCCGATGAGGGCCTCGGCGGCCTCTTCCACCAACAGCACCGTCGGCGCCACGGCGCCCAGTGCCACGCGGCCCGATTTGACGACACCTTGCTCATCGAGCGTCAGGTTCACCCCGGCGCTGACCACGGCGATGTCCATCTCCGTGCGTGGAATGAAACGCAGATAGGCATCGCCGGAGCGCGGCGCGCGCCTGTCGAGCAGGATCGCCTCGATGATCTCTCCCTTGGCGAGCGACGTCTTGCCCGGCCCGGTCGGCACTGCCTCTACCGCGACGGTGCGCCTGCCTCCTGGCCCGACAATCAATGCCCTGGCGCCGGCGGCCACCAGCGCCGGCACGCTGTCGGCAGCCGGCGAGGCGTTGCAAAGATTGCCGACGATTGTGCAGCGACCCTGCACCTGTTTGGAGCCGATCAGCTTGGCCGCTTCGACGACGCCGGGCCATTCCCTCTTCAAGGCCGGGCTCTCTCCCATCAGGGCGCAGGAGACCGCCGCACCGATGCTGAAGCCCTCCGCCGTTTCCCTGATCTCGCCCAGTCCGTCGATCGCCTTGATGTCGACGATCAGGTCGGGCTCGATAAAGCCGCCTTTCATCCTCACCAGGAGGTCGCTGCCTCCGGCGAGAATGGCGGCCGTGCCAGACGAGCCGGCCAACTGGCCAACAGCATCTTCCATTGAAAGCGGACGTATGTAGCGCATCGTCTCCCCTTGATCATCGCCATTCTGTCGGCCTGTTATAGAGCCTTGGATCGGAATGGTCATCCGGTTCTGCATCAGCAGCGATTAGGCCAGCGCCGCAAGACGAATGGCAACATCCCACCCATATCGGCCATCGGCGGTAGCCAGCTGACGGAGTCTGAGCCCTAGAGCCGCAGGGCGGCGGGCCTTTTGCCGGCGCGTTCTCAACTCAGGGCGCCGGGCCGAACTGGAGCAATTTGAAGCAATCGCCGCTTCCCGACTTCAACTGCGTCAGGAAGCGTTTCGACCGATCGATCCATTCCTGGTGCGACCTGGCATCGGCTTCGATCTCGTTGACCGGTCCAAGATTGAAGAAGCTGCGCCCCTCGCTGAAAAGCCAGCACGCACGGGCGAGAAGTCTCCGGCTGCGCTGGCGCAAGAGGTCGGCATCATAAAAGATGTCGAGCACCTCCTGCTTGATCTTTGCCTCCTTTTCAGGATTTGCGATCGCAACCGCGATTGAGTCTCCGCCGATCGCATCCTGCAGGTCCTTGTAGTCGAGAGCGAGCTGAGTGGTGGCATATTTGATCTCGCTCTCATCCCGAACGATGTTGAACCACAGCGTGGGATTGAGTTCGTTGACGACGAACGATGCCTCGAAATCGCGCGATAGGTTCAGGATATCGAACGCCTGAACCTCAACGTCGCGCTCAACCAGAAGGATCTCGGCGGCCTGCTTGCCGAGTTCCGCCCCGTGTGCGCTGATCGCGGCGTTCGTCCCACCGAGTTCCGGACTGATATAGGGCCCGCCATCATCCAGCAGCGCATCGAATTCGCCGAGGTATTCGACGACGGCGGCGCCGCGAGCAATGCGCGCCGCCAGTTTGGCGAGAGCCAGCTGCAGCTCCGTTTCGCGTTTGCGCTGGTCCTGATAATTCTGCTGAAAAAAGAAGATGAACAGGGAAACGCCAATTCCGATCAGGATCACGCCGAGCTGGGAAAAGATGTTGCGATAATACTCCAGCAGCTTTTCACGATGGCGTATGTCGTGGCGCACGCTGTGTGCCACACGAATATTGACGATCAGCGAAAGGATCAGGAGCCCGGCACCAACGAGGATGAGGCCGCCGATGAGGAAATAGCCATGGCCTGAGCTGAAATCCATGCGTTTGCCGCGTCCCTGAAGCCCCAGACCGCGCAGACTAATACCATTCCGCTTCAACGCCTACATGTTCGTAGGGGGCGTCAACATCCGGAAACCCTGGTGCCAGCGTGACCTAAGGACAGCTTCGGGTGGGGGATCTGCCATTCGTTCCGAAACGGCGCGGTCCCTGGCGTATTGGGTTTTTTTGCCGTCGGTAGATCCGCGATCCATCCAACCCCAGGAAGCAGCGCATCAGTTCCAAGTGTGGAGGCATACTCTCCACGATCCATCGGTTTCGCGTCGGAAGATTGTGACTATGGATCCTTCGTAGCGCTGCGTTTCGCCGCCTTCGGCCGACCATTTCCCGGTCGCGTAGGCAATGTCACCGGCGGCCACTGCATCCACGAGTTCGATGCCATGGTTCCCCACACCAGCCGAGATCAATTCCTTCCAGAAGTCCTTGATAGCACTCGTCCCCCTTACGAAGGCATGGGTGGACGGCAATACAACCGCGTCGGGTGTATATAGAGCAGCGACTGCGTCAGCATTGCCGCAATTGAAGGCCGAATTCCAGCCATCATTCGCCTTCTGAAGCACGTCGCGGATATTCTCGGTCGGTTGTGCCATGGCGTCCTCCTTTGTCTGTCGCCATTTCAATCAATTGGCGCCCGAAGGTCTTCAGCCGGTGTTGCGAGTGCCTGTGCGGCTTGCAGGTCAGGCAACGTTTGTCCCTCGGTAAACCCGGAATAGATGAGTGCGAGCCGCTCGCGAGCACCAGAAATGGGAGAGTTGGCCCGCGCGAGGCTCAGCGCAGCACGCAGCTCCCAGAATCGCGCGCCCTGGGCCTGGGCAATCGCCAGCGCGTCAGATAGGCGATTTTCGGCAAGTGCAATTCCGTCTTCCCCCGACTGCAGGAGCACCTCGCCCTGTAGGCGTAGCACCTCAGCTGCAAACCATCGTTCATTGGTGCGTTCGATCCTGGCATGTGCTTCTTTAAGCAAACGGAGTGCAACATCGTGGTCGCCGGCTCTGACCTGGATCTGCGCCTGAAGAGCGATGAAATAAGGAACCATGTATTCCGCGCCGGTCGCACGCCACTCAACAAGGCCTCGTTGGAGTTCCAGGCGACCCCGATCGGCATCGCCCGCCTCAGCGAGTGTCCAAGCGCTCAAGATTGTGGCGCCGGCAAGCCAAAAGCGGAATCCAGCTTCGCTGGCAATGCGGGTCAACTCTGCGCAGCATTCCCGGACACCTTCGCGATCGCCAAGGATCTGGCGGATGACGCCGCCGAAGAATAATGGCAGAGCGAGGCTGTTGCGATGACCCACACGATACGCTTCAGCAACCGCCTCGTCGTTGGCCGCCAGAGCCTGATCAGGAAACCCAAGCGGCAGCAATGTGCGGGCGAGATAGTCCAGGCACACGACCCGTGGATCGAAGGCGTAAACAAACGCCGGCGATCTGTGCTCCTGGGGATCGTAGAGAGCCAGCGCCTGCTCGAGATGTGCCCGGGCGCGGGCGAATTCGCCGGCAGGCAACGCGCTGACCCCGGCCGCCCGATGAGCAAAGAACGACAGCCCACAGTCGTTGCTCGCTTCCGCCAATTCAAGCAGGCGGTCCGCTGCGCTACGCGCCTCCGCCAACTCGGCAGCATAGAGGTGGTAAAGACATAGACCGTAAAGAACCGGAAAGAGCTGTCGTGTATCGCTCAGCTCTTCACAGAGTTCGCGCGCGCGACCATAAGCGGCCGCTGTCGAAGGTGCTGCGAAGCCCTGCGCAGCAACGTGCGTACTGCCGAGCGCCAACTGGATTGCAAGTTCGCGCCGCGAACGCTCTTCGGACGGTGGCATCGCCGAAAGCCCGGTTAGGGCGTTGTCGAATCTGGCGAGCGCCTCAGTCAGGACAGAGCGAGAAAGCGCCCGACGACCAGCGATTTCATTGTACTCGACAGCCTTTTCCACAAGGCCCGCCCGACCAAAGTGGTGGGCAAGCAGTTCGGGCTCTGTGGTGACGATTTCGGGGAAACGTTCCTCGAGAATAGACGCAATCCGGGCATGAAGCTGCTGGCGGCGGCTGTGCAGGAGGCTGCTGTAGGCCGCATCCTGCACGAGCGCATGCTTGAAGACGTAAGTTACTTGGCTGTTGCTGCCGCGGCGGAAAACAAGGCCGGCCGCTACTAGCTCGTTCGTTGCCCGCTCAAGCTCAAAATCAGGAAGTCCAGCGGCTGCGGCAAGCAACTCGTGCTTGAACTCGCGACCGATCACTGCCCCGATCTGCGCGACCTCCCGGACCGAAGCCAACCGATCGAGCCGGGCCATCAGCGAGTCGTGCAGAGTGGCCGGGACGGCAAACGGAGGCAGTGGGCCTGCCAGCAGGAGTTTGCCGTCACGCTCTTCAAGCAGGCCCGATTCAAGCACGACCTTCGTCAATTCTTCCACGAAAAGCGGCACGCCCTCGGTCTTCGACAGAACCTGATCCAGCACTGTTGCGGGTAACTGCTTGCCCCCCGTCATCGCTGCAATGATAGAGGCCGCTTGGGAACGGCTGAGCCGATTCAGGGTCAAAAAAGTCGCGTGCGGAAGACCAGCCCAGCGGACTGCGCCTTCCGGTCGCGAAGTTGCAATCAGCATTATAGGCAAGTGTTGAATCCGGCCCGCGATTTGGTCGAAGAGCTCGGCGGACATCGGATCAAGATAATGCGTGTCCTCAAGCTGCATCAGGACCGGCTTGCTGCGGGCCAGTGCCTCCAGCTGCTCGATCAGCACCTCGAATGTGCGAGACTTCTGTTTTTGCGCCATCAGGTCGAGCTTGGGATAGCGTCCCTCGGTCGGGATCGACAGCAATGCCGCGATTAGTGGGATCGCCTCATTGGGGTTCTTTGTCGAACCGGCGAGCAGTTGCTCAAGAAAGTCAAGCTGACGCTCGGGCGGGTCCGTCCGCCTGATGTTCCCGGCCCGGAGCAACTGATCCGTCACAGGATAGAGGGCGGTTTCGAGGTGATAAGGCGAGCAGTAATACCGCAGTCGCGTGTGTGCCTCGTCTTTTAGGCGCTCCAGCAGCTCTTGCAGAATGCGGGACTTGCCTATGCCAGCCTCGCCGAATAGCTCGACAACTTGGCCTTCCCCGGAAGCGGCAAGCAGCCACCGATCGAGGAGCAGGGCGATGTCATGTTCCCGCCCTGTAAGCGGCGCAGATTCGGCTGCATGAAGTGCTTCGAATCGACTCTCGGCGCGTCCCTCTCCAATCACTTTGAATGCGTTTATGGGCGTGTCGAAGCCTGGCAACCGCTGCGGCCGGAATCTGGTCACCTCGAACAGCTTTCCGATAAGTCTATAGGTAAGCTCCGAGATGACTACCGTTCCCGGCTCGGCCAAAGTTTGGAGCCGAGCTGCAAGATTGGGGGTCTCGCCCACGACTGCATTCTCTTGCGCGGCACCTACACCAATCAGGTCGCCCACGACTACGACGCCAGTTGCAATGCCGACCCGGACCGAGAGTTGCTGCCCGTCACCCAAAGACAAGTCAGCTGCGGCAGCGACCACCGCAAGCGCCGCGCGAACAGCGCGCTCGGCCTCGTCCTCGTGTGCCTGCGGCCAACCGAAATAGGCCAATACTCCGTCGCCCATAAGCTTCGCGACGTGTCCCTCGAAGCGAAGGACTTCGCCAGCGACAGTATTCTGAAACTTCCTCAAGAGGTCGCGCATCTCCTCAGGGTCAAGCCGCGTCGCAAGCGCGGTAGAACCGACGAGATCCACGAACATGACCGTCAATTGACGCCGTTCTGCCTCGCGAGGCCGTCCAGGTTCGCCGGACCGCTCAACCGAAGCCGACGTCCGAATTGGTGAGGCTGAAGCTGGTTTCGCCGACTCTAACGCCGGCTCTCCTTGCATCGCGGCAATTGCCTCCAGGATGCGCTTGCGGTGGGCAAGCGCGGCAACCCCGATTTCTTTCAGGTCCTCGGCGGTGAGGCGCGGCAGTATTTCGGCATCAATCGCGTTTTCGTCGAAAGCCGAAATGTACTGCTCCAGGCCTAAACCTCTGAGCCAAACTGCGATATTCATTGGGCTCCCTCCGCAGCCATTTGGCCCCGCTTCGGTGGGGCAGGAAACATATCACAAAGGCATCGCGATAACACGCGAGTTCGTGTGTCGCAGCCGCCCCGCGCGAGGCCGGGTGCTGAGTTGAGGCTTCAGCAATGGCAAGAGGCGCCTTAATCCGTGCGGCGAACTCGGCAAGAAACTGAAGCTATGCCGGTGCGGTGAAATTCGCGCTGCCCATAGTCCGCTGATGCCCGCCTTCGCTCATGCACCTGACATTCGGTGAGAACCCCGCAAACGTCGCCAATTGGCGCGTAGCCGACTTCGTTCTAGCGCCGCGCTTTCGGCAGCCCAGCCTTCACCCGCCCTTCGCGGACTTGCCAGCCCCAAACCTCAGCCCGTCCATCAGCAGCGAGACCAGCCGGCGCGAGCGGTCGCGCCAGTCCTCGGTGTCGGGCGCTGAATAGATGCCGCCCAGCTCGTCGGAGGCGTCGACGTCGCTGCGGATCGAGCCATCGGCCACCGCCGCTTCGATCAGTTGCCGCAAAGTCGCAGAAAATGCGGACTGGAACTTGGGTCGCAACGTGGTCTAAATGTTCCCCGAATCGAAACGAGCCGAGCCTTCATTGGTCGCGTGATTTCTCGCAACCTCGCCACTTCCCGTAAGCCATCTTGCATCGAACCAGCGGTCCGCCGGCCCGTCATAGGGCAGCCGGGTGACATCCCAGTGGCTGACGAAGCGCGCGTAGGCGTCCCACACCGGTGGACCGCCGCCGATGAAAACGACACGGCCGGCAAAGCGTTGGAGCGTGTCCTCGGGATCCATGCTGGAGCGAACAACGACAAGTTCCCGATCCGCGCGAGCAAAATCCGGAACGCTCGCGATCGTCTTGGGGCCGGCGAGCAAGACGTGTCCTCTCGTGACGTCGAAAAACCGTGCAACGTCGGCGACGAACTCCGGCGACCGGTTGCCTTCCCAGGGAAGGCGCCCATCGAGGCCAATCTGCCCCGCTTGGCCGATGGCACAGACAACCCTAACGACAGTCTTCTTCATGAGTACTCCATCGATGGCCGACTAATCGCATTTGCTACGTCTGCACGTCATGCGGCGCAACGGGGTTCCGTAAGGTGTTGGGTCCGACAACCGCCTGAAACGTCGATCGTTGTCTGCGGACGCTTCGGCAATGAGATGGCACCATTTCTGTTTGTCCCAACGTGAGAAAAGCATTTCGCGGCACTTCGGGCAAATGCGGCATAGCAAGGTTGCAGCGGTGTTCGGGTGCCGAACGACCTCCGAAGCGCTCGTCTAATACTTTAGTTGTAATCTCTCGCGTGTTTGATATCGTGACAGCGGGAGGAATTCAGATGGCGGTGGAGTGCACATCCGCGCCCCATATGGGCGTTTTTTCAACCATTGAACTGGATCTCTTGAGGGGTGTGGTTCGGGAAATTTTGCGGTCCGGCGAAGCGGAGCTTGACAACGAGGACGCCGAAATGATCGCGCGCGTGGTCATCGCAACCTACAAGGACGGCGCCTCGGGTCGCGAGGAATTGCTTGAAGCCGCCCGGATTGCCGCCAGGCGCTGCGCTCTCGACCATTTTTACGATCGAGCAGTCGGCTTGTTCGCATAGGATTTCGCACCGGACGCAATTCAGCGCGGAGTTACTTGCTCCGCTGGCATTCCGTTATCGAATGGGGCGACAGCCGCATTCAGGTGAGGTTGAGGATGTCATCGCGGCGCGGCAAGCGCGCGAATTTACCCGTCAGGACCTGTGTTTACCTGCCCTGGTTGTCGGCGGTTGCGTCGGTGCTGCTACGCTGGGCGTTAGCGCCGTCACTCTGTTGCTCGGCCCACCCACCCGGACCGGTCGGAAAGCTCGGCTCTCCTTCCGCCTCTAGGCTCTCGTGGAACTCAGTGGCAGGTCTTTCCTGGGTATTGGCGGCCGCTCGACAGTATGGCGTGCCCGATTTCGGCAATATCAACGATCCGAGCCTCGAGCCGATGATGCGTTCGGCGAACCGCATCGGCCGTCCGCAAAAGGCGACAGGCTGGCGTTTCGATTAGTAGGCGTCGCTTTCGAACACCGGCCTCTCGCGCCGAGTACAGCGTCGCGGGATGTCAGGCGTTGCTTTTCGTCCGCAGTACGGCTTCCAGGACAGTTGACGTTGGAACTGCCATTCATCTGGGGAATTGTAAAGTTGACGAGGCTAAGCAGAAATCGCTCTGACAGATGGATTTGTCGGAATCGAAGCTGCAACCCTACGCTTTGCATAAGCGACGAAGCAATGTTCGGTTGCACTTACCCGGATACACAAGAAAAACAATATAGGGAGGTTATCATGATCAAGTTGCAGTCAGTTCTATTTTCTATTCTACTACTAGGAGTGGCAGGCTCACCTGCGAAAGCGGAGGAGGTCTGGTCGCTTGACGGATTCAAGGCCCCGGAGAGCGTATTTTTCGACGCCAAGCGGAACATCTTCTACCTCTCCAACATTGTTGGCGACCCCGCCGGCAGGGATGGGGTCGGATACCTTTCGAAGGTTTCGCCTGACGGAAAGTTGCAGGCAGCCGAGTGGGTGACCGGCCTTAATGCGCCCAAGGGATTGGTGATGCAAGGCGATACGCTTTTCGTCACCGACATCGATCGGCTTGTGGCCGTCGACGTCGAGAGCGGTAAAATCACTGGAACGTGGCCTGCCGAAGGCGCTCAGTTCCTGAATGATCCCGCCGTCGACGAGGCGGGTCGTGTCTTTGCTTCCGACATGCTGGCGAACAGGATTTATGTTCTGGACAATGATGCTCTCTCCGTCTGGCTCGAGAGCGAGGATCTTCTGCATCCGAACGGTCTGCGTATCGAAGACGGTCGCCTCCTCGTCGCCGGCTGGGGTCGCGACATCCAGCCGGATTTTTCGTCCAAGACACCCGGCCATCTGATCGCGGTCGACCTGAAGACGAAGGCCATCTCTGACATCGGGTCCGGCGAGCCTGTTGGAAATCTAGATGGTCTAGAATCGGACGGGGCAGGGAACTGGCTGGTTACCGATTGGGTCGCAGGGGCGCTCTTTCGCATTCATCCGGATGGAAAAGTCGAGCAACTGATGGACCTCAATCAAGGCAGCGCCGATCTGGAATTCATGGAAGAAAAGAAGCTGGCAATCATCCCGATGATGATGGACGGCAAACTGGTCGCGACTCGACTGGATTGAGCAACTTGGGAAGAGGCTTGAATAGTCCTCTCCCCAACTGGCCGCACGGGATCGGCCTTGGCCCCCTTGGGCGCAAGGTCCGAGAGGGGGTCGAAAAGGCGATATTGGTGGCGGTACTCGCGAGCGCCCGGAAATGGCGCAAAGCGGACTTCGTCCCAGCGCCGCGCTTTTCGGCAGCCCAGCCTTCACCCGCCCTTCGCGGACTTGCCAGCCCCAAACCTCAACCCGTCCATCAGCAGCGACACCAGCCGGCGCGAGCGGTCGCGCCAGTCCTCGGTATCGGGCGCAGAATAGATGCCGCCCAGCGCGTGCAGAACGTCGGAGCTGTCGACGTCGCTGCGGATCGAACCGTCGGCGACCGCCGCTTCGATCAGCTGCCGCAAGGCAAGTGTCACCCGGCCGGACATGTCCGAGAACAAGGTTGAATTGGTGTTGAGCAGGATACGCAGGCTCGTCGCCAGCCCACGCTTGGTGGCGATGTAGTCGACGAAGCGCTGCATCCACTGTTCGAGCGCAACGTCGGGCGGGTGGTGAAGAGCGAGCTCGTCGGCGGCCACGCACAGGCTTTCCACTTCGCGCCGGTAGACCACCTCGACCAGATGCTCGCGCGTCGGAAAATGCCGGTAGAGCGTGCCGATGCCGACGCCGGCCTGGCGCGCGATCTCCTCCAGCGAGGCATCGGCGCCATGCGTGGCAAAGGCCGCTGCTGCTGCCTCGACCAGCGCGTCGCGGTTGCGCTGCGCATCGGCCCGCAGCGGTTTTGCCGCTGTCGGGTCGGGCTCGTCTTTGGCGGTTGCGGGCGGCTGCGAAGCCAAAATTTTCTCCACTGCGAATACGGGGCTTGAACCCGACGGGTCCACCCCCCACGTAATAAACGGAGGCTCCTCCGTTTTAGTGGAGCACCTTTATCATATAACCAGGGGACCGGTATGTCACGTGTCGAGAGCCTGCAAGCCGGCGAGAGCGTGATCTCCCCCCCTCGAGGGGGAGACGTCGCCGAAGGCGACAGAGGGGGTCGGTTCGACCGGGCACGACCTCCTGCGGCAGATGGGGTGGCGCTCTATGCGAGGCGACCCCCTCTGGCCGCTTCGCGGCCATCTCCCCCTCAAGGGGGAGATTATGCGCGCCGCCGTTTTCGCCGATCTTCCCCGCCCTTGCCGCTCGCCGGCCGGGCACCAGATCATCCCCCTTCGCGTCAAGCAACAGGAGCCAGACGCCCCATGACAAGCAAAACCCGAATTCCCATCCAACTTCAAATCAACGGACATCGCCATGAACTGGAGGTCGAGCCGCGCGTCACGCTGCTCGACGCCTTGCGCGATCATCTCGGCCTGACCGGCACCAAGAAAGGCTGCGACCAGGGCCAATGCGGCGCCTGCACCGTGCATGTCGACGGCCAGCGTGTGCTGGCCTGCCTGACGCTCGCCGCCCAGGCCGAGGGCAGGGCGGTCACATCAATCGAAGGGCTTTCTGACGGCGACGGCACGCTGCACGCGGTGCAGGCCGCTTTCCTCGAACAGGACGCCTTCCAGTGCGGTTACTGCACGCCGGGCCAGATCATGTCGGCTGTCGCCTGTATCCGCGAGGGCCATGCCGGCTCGGATGACGAGATCCGCGAATATATGGCCGGCAATCTCTGCCGTTGTGGCGCCTATCCGCACATCGTCGCCGCCGTGCGCCAGGCGGCACTGGAGGTCGCGTCATGAGGGATTTTTCCTATCTGCGCGCCAATTCCATTGATGCGGCACGCCAGGCGGCGGCGCTGTCCGGCGCCATGCTGCTCGCCGGCGGCACGACGCTCATCGATCTCGCCAAATGCGGCGTCACCGAACCCGAAACCGTGGTCGACATCACCCATCTCAAGGGACTGGATGGGATCACGGTCGATGACCGGGGCGCCACGATCGGAGCGTTGGCAAGGATGAGCAGCGTCGCCGACCATGCCGAGATAAAAAGCCGGTTCCCCGCCGTCTCGGATGCGCTGTGGCAGGCGGCCTCGGCGCAGCTCCGCAACATGGCGACCATCGGCGGCAATCTGATGCAGCGCACGCGCTGTCCGTATTTCCGCGATCCGGCGAATTTTCCGGCCTGCAACAAGCGTACGCCCGGCAGCGGCTGCTCGGCGATCGGCGGCGTCACCCGCGGCCATGCCGTGCTCGGCACCAGCGAAGCCTGCATCGCCAGCTATCCCGGCGATCTGGCGACAGCGCTGGTCGCCTTCGACGCAACAGTCCATCTCGGCGATCGCCAGGTCGCGGTCGACGACTTTTTTCTCCTGCCGGGCGCCACGCCCGACAGGGAACATGCGATCGCGCCAGGCGAGATGCTCACCGCGATCAGCATTCCTGCTTCCGCCGCAGCACGACGTTCGACCTATCTAAAAGTCCGCGACCGGCAATCCTACGAATTTGCCGCTGCAAGTGCCGCCGTCGGCATCGAGTTCGAGGCTGACGGAAGGACGATCCGTGATTTGCGCGTGGCGCTCGGCGGTGTCGCCACCAGGCCGTGGCGCGCTCGCGCCGTGGAAGAGGCGCTGAAAGGCAGGCTGCTGGAGCCCGACACGGTCCGGCGCGCCAGCCTGCTCGCCATCGAGGGCGCCGTCGACCACGGCGCCAACCATTACAAGATCGAACTGGCGCCGCGCGTCGTCGCCCGCGTCATCCTGAAAATTGGAGAAACGGCATGACCGTTCACGACGTCAGATCAAGACATGATGATTTGAAGAGAGGCGACGCTTCCGACGGCGCCATCCTCGCGGAGGCAGTGGGCGGGCGGCTGTCGCGCGTCGATGGCCCGGCCAAGATCACCGGCGCCGCAAAATACGCGGTCGAGCAGCAGCCCGAAGGGCTCAGCCACGCGGTCCTGGTCGAGAGCAGGATTGCGGCCGGCAAGGTGCGTTCGATCGACACGGCCGCGGCTAAAAGCGCGCCGGGCGTGCTTCTGGTGCTGACGCCGGACAATGCGTTGCGCCTCAACACCGCTACGGACTGGCTGGGCACGCCGCCGCCAGATATTCCCTATTGCCCGCTGGCGCGCGACATCACCTTCAGCGGGCAGCATGTCGCGGCGGTGGTGGCCGAGAGTTTCGAGCAGGCGGTCGCGGCCGCGGCACTGGTCAAGGTCGCCTATGACGAGACGCCGGCCATCGTCGATCTCGACGATCCGAAGGCCGGCGACGGCATTCCGATCGACACGATGACCAAGGAATGGGGCGATGCGCAGGCGGCTTTCGCCGCCGCCCCGGTTCGGATCTGCGCCGCCTACAACACGCCGCGCGAATACCAGGCGCCGATGGAGCCGCACGGCCTGATCGCGCACTGGCAGGGCGACCAACTGACCGTGTGGGAGCCCAGCCAATGGCTCGACGGCATGGCGCGGACCTATGCCGAATGGTTCGGCGTGCCGTTCGAGAATGTGCGCCTGGTCTCGCCCTTTATCGGCGGCGGTTTCGGCTCCAAGGCGTTCGCTTACGGCTACGGCGCGGTGGCGGCGATGGCCGCGAGAATGCTGGGACGGCCGGTGAAGCTGGCGGTCACCAGGCCGCAGACCTTCACCGCCTATGGCGGACGGGCGGCGACGCGCCAGACGGTGGCGCTCGGCGCCGACGCAGAGGGACGGATCCAGTCGATCGTGCATCGCGGCGTCAACGAGACCTCGGTCGACGGCATGTGGGTCGAGCCGCTCGGTTCGGTCACCTCGATCATGTATGCGACACCGAATTTCTCGTCGCGGCAGAACGTCGTGCGGGTGAATACGGTGGTGCCGGGGGCGCTGCGCGCGCCGGGCGAGAACCCGAGCGCCTTCGGCATCGAAGGCGCGATCGACGAACTGGCTTACGAGGTCGGCATCGATCCGCTGGAAATCCGGCTCAGGAACTATGCCGAACAGGATCCGGAGGCGAACAAGCCGTGGTCGACACGCCAGCTGCGCGAGGCATTCGCTGCCGGTGCCGAGGCCTTCGGCTGGTCGAAACGTGCACCAGAGCCGCGCTCGATGCGCGACGGCGATCAGCTGATCGGCTGGGGTGTAGCCGCCGGCACCTATCCGGTGCGGCGCGCCTATGGCGAGGCGATGGTGCGCATTCTCGCCGACGGCTCGGTCGAGGTCGAAAGCTCGAGCATCGACATGGGGCAGGGCACCTATACGATCCTGGCGCAGACCGCCGCCGAAGTGGTCGGCGTGCCAGCTGAGAACGTCGTGGTGAAGCTGGGAGACTCGCGCTATGCCCGCGCCGGCGTCACCGGCGGTTCGCGGCTGGCCGGCGTGATGACCGGCGCGGTGCACAAGGCGGCGACCGCCGCGCTCGATGAGTTGGTCGGGCTGGCGATCAGCGATCCAAATTCGCCGTTCCATGCGCTGCAGGCCAACACCCTGGTCGTTGCCAATGGCCGCATCGCCTCGCCGCGCGGCGACAGCCCTGAGGTCTCGATCGCCGAGCTGCTCGGCAGCGTCGGACGCAGCCAGATCGAGGCGATGGGCGACACCATGCCGGCCAATTCGACGGCTGACGATCGCTACAAGAACTACACGACCATCGCGACGGCGCTGTCGCACACCGAGGGCGACTATTCCCGCCACAGCTGGTGCGCGCATTTCATCGAGGTGCGCGTCGACGAGGATTTTGGCACGGTTCGCGTATCGCGCGTGGTGTCGGCGCTGGATTCAGGTCGGCTCTACAACCCCAAGCTCGCCGAAAGCCAGTGGAAGGGCGGCATCATCATGGGCATCGGCCAGGCGCTGCTGGAGGAAGGCATCGTCGACCGCCGCCACGGCCGCATCGTCAACAACAATTTGGCCGACTATCTCATCGCAACCAATGCCGACATTCCCGACATCGAGGTGATCTCGGTCGGCATCCCCGACCCGCATTCCTCGGCGCTCGGCGGCAAGGGTGTAGGCGAACTCGGCATCGTCGGCGTGGCGCCGGCGATTGCGAACGCGGTGTTCCACGCCACCGGCAAAAGGGTGCGGGACCTGCCGATCACGCTGGAGAAGCTGATCTAGGGGCGAGACGGCGAAGTAGCCAATCTCTCCCACACGGGGGGAGATCGGCCGTCATCCTGGGCTTTCGCCAATCTCCAACGTTGCAAGACAGCGCCCACACAGTGACACCACCAGGCTCCCCAAGTGGGGGGAGATCGGCGGCTTCAGCGTCTGATCTGCTTCAATCAAAACATCCCGTTCTGGTTGAGCGGCTGTTCCGGGATCGGCTGGATGACGTCCCAGTGCTCGACGATCTTGCCCTCCTCGAGCCGGAAGATGTCGACGATGGCCGAGCCGCGGTCGCCCGGCACGCGCACGCCATGCGTGTGCGCGATGATGAAGTCGCCGTCGGCGAAGACCCGCTTGACCTCGGCGCGCAGGCCGGGGAAGTTTTCCCGTAGGAAGGCGAGGAAGTCCTTGAAGCCTTCGATGCCGTCGGCAATCAAGGGATTGTGCTGGACGTAGCGGCTGCCGAGGAACTTCGAGGCGGCCTTGAAATCCGTCCGGTTGATGGCGGCTTCATAGAAGGCAAGAACGGTCGCTTTATTGGCCTCGAGTTTCAAAGCCTCGGAGTCGATTTTGTTCGCCAGCGATAAGGTCATGATGGTTTCTCCAGTTTGCGGTTGAAGACGACGGTATTCTTGAACTAAAGGTACAAAATTGGTCGTGACGAAAGAGCCCGATTGCCGGTGCCCGATCATGGTTTTTCCTGGCTAGATCAACGACATCACGGCATGCACGACGCGGTGCAAATGCTCGGTTCGGTCGGACATTTTTGCGATCACGGTCATACCCAGGATCGTCGTCATCAGCAGGCTGGCCAACGCCTTGGCATCGCGGCCGGCATCGAGCTCGCCATTGCGCTGCCCCTCCTCGATCGTCGCCAGCAGCGCGCGTTCCATGCGCTCGAAAATGGAGCGCACGATCGCGACAGCGGCCTCGTCGCGCCCACCAAGCTCTGCCACCGTGTTCACCCCCATGCAGCCGCGTCGCCGCAGATGGGTGAGCTCCGGTGCGGCGAGCCGCTCAAGCGCCGCCTGTAGCCGCGCCCTTGCCGGCCCGGGCCGATTCAGCACCGCAGTGAGAGCCGCCACGCGCGCATCACCGTAATGGCGCAATGCCTGCTCGAACAGCGCCCGCTTGTTGTCGAAGGTGTTGTAGAGGCTGCCCTTGCCGATGCCGAGCGCGTCGACGAGGTCGGCCGGGGTCGTCGCGCCATAGCCCTGGCGCCAGAACAGATCCGTCGCGGCGGCCACAGCGGCCTCGGGGTCGAATTGCTTCAGTCTTCCCATGGCCGATGGTGGTAGCGATTTTGTACTTGTAGGTCAAGAAAAATCGGTGAAGCTGCGGGCAGGGCAGAGGGGGTGCTGTCCCTCCGGCCTGTCGGAGAATCGTAGCGTACCTTCCGGCAGGTTGGATGGAACACATCAAGTAGGGAAGGGCTGGCGATCCTGCACACCCCCTCTGTCCTGCCGGACATCTCCTCCAACAGGGGGAGATCGGCAGCTTCATCCGCTTTCGCCAATCGTTAAATCATCCACTCACCACTCCAACCGAAACGCCAGCTTGCCGAAATGCCGGCCGCCGGCCGCCATGTGCGCGTAGGCCTCGGCCGCTTGGTCCTGGCTGTAGACCGTGTCGATGACCGGCTCGATGCCGGCGGCGCCGATGGCGCGGGCGGCGTCGCGCAGGTCGGATACCGAGCCGGTGTTGTTGCCCACCACCCTAAGCGCCTTGATGATGATCGGCAGCAGATCGACCATGGCCTCGGCGCCGGTGACGAAGCCGATGGTGAATAGCGTGCCGCCTGGCGCCGTGGCGTTGACCGCGCGGACGAAGGTGGCCGAGCCGCCGGTCTCGACGATCAGGTCGGCGCCGAGGTCGTCGGTTAGTTTCAGCACCTTGCCGTCCCAATCCGGCGTCGTGCGGTAGTTGATGAGGTGATCGGCGCCGAGCGCCCTGGCGCGTTCCAGCTTTTCGTCCGACGACGAGGTGATGATGACGGTGGCGCCGGCCGCCTTGGCCAATTGCAAGGTCAAGATCGAGACGCCGCCGGTGCCTAGCAGCACAACGACCGACCCCGGCCCGACATCGGCGGCGCGGATCGCGTTCCAGGCGGTGGTCGCGGCAATCGGCAGCGTCGCCGCCGCTTCGAAGGACAGATGCGCCGGTGTCGGCACGACGGCATTGGCTGGCAGCGCCACATATTCGGCGAGCGATCCGGGCAGCGTCAGGCCGCGCATCTGCGTCATCTCGTAGGGTCGCGGACGGCCGCCGATCCAGCGCGGTTTCGCATGGGCGATAACGCGGTCGCCCACGGCGTATTTGGTGACGCCCTCGCCGAGCGCGGCGATCTCGCCGGCGCCGTCTGCGACCGGAATGAGCGGGAAGCCCGGCCCGGGATAATTGCCGCTCGCCACCGCGACATCGACGAAATTTAGGCTCGCGGCGCGCAGGCGGACCAGCACTTCGCCGCGCTGCGGTTCAGGTGTGGCAACGGTGGCCGCGCGAAAGGCGTCCAGTCGGGGTGCAGTCAGTTCGATGGCTTTCATGGTCTCACTCCGGTTGATCGGCCGACGGGCCAATTCGTTGGGATTGAGTGAAACTAGCTGCTGCGCTATCCATGCATAATCTTCTGTTTTTGCATTTGAGTTTTGCGCATTATGCAGCAATCCCATGAGCCAGCAGCACTCGCCGAAATGGCCGCCTTCGCGGCGATCGCCGAGGCACGCTCCTTCACCAAGGCGGCGGCGCGCGTCGGGCGCGACGCGACGATCCTGTCGCGGCGGCTTGCATCGCTTGAGGAACGGCTCGGCGTGCGGCTGCTGCACCGCACGACGCGCAGCGTGTCTCTGACCGAGGCGGGCGCCGAGTTCCTCGTCCGCGTCCGCGCCATTCTGGCCGCGGTCGACGAGGCGGAGAGCGTGGCCTCGGCGCATGCCGGCGGCGGGGCGCGCGGCGTGCTGCGGCTGGCCCTGCCCGGATCGTTCGGGCGCATGTGGATCGGGCCGCTGCTGCCGCAATTTCTCGCCGAATTTCCTGATGTTCGCATCGAGGCCGAGTTCTCCAACCGTTTCGTCGATCTCGTCGCCGAGAATTTCGACGTCGCCGTCCGTCTCGGTGCGCTGGAGGATTCGCGCCTGGTGGCGCGCAAGGTCGCGACGCGGCGCCGGCTGCTGTGCGCCGCACCGTCCTACCTCGCTCGCCGGGGCACGCCCGCCACGCCGCAAGCGCTCCTTGAGCATAGCTGCCTGGGTTTCACTGGGTTCCAAACCTTTCCGACCTGGGAGATGACCGACAGCACGGGCCGCCGCGTCCAAATCGACGTCTCAGGGCCGCTGGTTACCGACGATGCCGAGGTGCTGGTCGAAGCCGCCGTGCAAGGCGTCGGCCTGATGATGAGCACCGACTGGCTGGTCGGGCGCGAGCTCGCCGACGGGCGGCTGGTGCCTGTTCTGGAGGACTGGACGCTTGCCGACGAAGGCGCGGTCTATGTCGTGATGCCTTCAGCCAAGGGGCAAGCGGCCAAGACGCGCGCCTTCGCCGACTGGATCGGCAAGCGATTCGCACCGGAGCCGCCATGGCGGCGGGAAAGGTGCTGATCTCCCCACTTGAGGGGGAGATGTCGCCGAAGGCGACAGAGGGGGTCGCCGCGCGTGGAGCGCCAGCGCCGTCTCGTGGGGGAAGGTGTCGGCGACCCCCTGGCCGCTTCGCGGCCAACTCCCCCTCAGGGGCCCGCAAGGGGGGAGATTGCGCGCTCAGCCGCCTGCGCCTCCGCCTCCACCGCTCTGCAGTTTCAAAAACTGCCCCAGCAGATCCATCGGCACCGGAAACACCACAGTCGACGAGCGCTCACCGGCGATGTCATGGAGCGCCTCGAAATAGCGCAGCTGCATGGCCTGCGGTGTCTCGGCCAGCATCTTGCCGGCCTCGACGAGTTTTGCCGCCGCCTGCTGTTCGCCGTCGGCATTGATTACTTTGGCACGCCGCAGCCGTTCGGCTTCGGCCTGCTTGGCGATGGCGCGGACCATGTTCTCGTTGAGGTCGACATGCTTGATCTCGACATCGGAGACCTTGATGCCCCAGGCATCGGTCCGCTGATCGAGGATCTCCTGGATATCACTGTTGAGCTTGTCGCGTTCGGCCAGCATTTCATCGAGCTCATGCTTGCCGAGCACCGAGCGCAAGGTGGTCTGTGCCAGCTGGTTGGTCGCGGCCATGAAATCCTCGACTTGGATCACCGCCCGCTCGGCGTCGACGATACGAAAATACAGCACCGCATTGACCTTCACCGAGACGTTGTCGCGCGAGATCACGTCCTGCGGCGGCACGTCCTGGACCACCACCCGCAGGTCGACCTTCACCATCTGCTGCACGAACGGGATGAGGATGATCAGGCCGGGGCCCTTGACCCCGGTGAAGCGGCCGAGCGTGAAGACCACGCCGCGCTGATATTCCCTCAGGATGCGAATGGCCGCGGACAGGAACATGACCACGACGAGCGCTGCTACCAGATAGGCCACATAACCGAAGATCATTGCCTTGCTCCATCGCTTCGCACATTGCGGCGCCGTATCGTCAGAACGAGACCCCTGACCTCAGCCACCTCGACGCTGTCGCCCACTGCAAGGGGTTCGTCGGCCGTCGCCCGCCAGCGCTCGCCCCGGGCCAGCACGTGGCCCTCGTTGCCCTCCCAGTCGAGGACCTTGGCCGGCAGCCCTTGCATGGCCTGTGCGCCAACACGCGGAAGGTTCTTGCGGGCCGCCCACAGATAGCTGCCGGTCAGCAGCGCCAGGCCGAGCGTCAGGACGGCGGCGGTGCCGATGACGGCCCACGACATCTCGAAGCCGGGCCCCTCGATCCTGAGCAGCATGGCAGCGCCAAGCAGAAACGCAGCCACGCCTCCCAGCCCAAGCACCACTGTGGGATTAAAGACCTCGACGACGAGGAAGATGATGCCAAGCAGCATCAAGGCAAGGCCGGCATAGCTGATCGGCAGGAGATTGAGCGCATAGAGCCCGAGCAGCAGGCAGATCGTTCCGATCACGCCGGGCGCAACCGCGCCCGGGCTCGTGAACTCGAAGACGAGGCCATAAACCCCGATCAGCATCAGGATCACGGCGATGTTCGGGTCGGTGATGACGGCGAGAAGCCGGATGAGCCAGCCGGGTTCCAGCGTTTCAACCGGCAGCCCTTTGGTCGCCAGCACCTCTTTCCTGCCGGCTATTTCCACCGTCCGGCCGTCAGCCAGCTGAAGCAGTTCGGTCGTGTCGCGGGCGATGAAGTCGACGACATGCTCCTGCAGCGCCGCGCTGGCCGACAGGCTGGCCGCCTCGCGCACGGCCTTTTCACCCCAATCGGCATTGCGCCCGCGCAGTTCAGCCAGGCTGCGGATCAGGGCAACCGCGTCGTTCGTCGCCTTGGCGATCATCGCATCGCCCGACGGTGGGTTCTTCGGGTCCTTGCCGGCTTCCGGGCCATTGTTCTTGTCGTCGCCGCCGGGAAAGGATGGCAGCGGCCCGCCCATCTCGATCGGCGTTGCCGCGCCCAGATTGGTGCCGGGCGCCATCGCCGCCACATGGGTTGCGTAGAGGATGTAGGTTCCGGCGCTCGCCGCATGCCCGCCGGCGGGCGCGACATAGCCGATGACGGGAACCGGCGAGGCGAGGATATCGGCGATGATCTCGCGCATGCTGGTGACCAACCCGCCGGGCGTGTTCATCTGCAGGATGAAAACCTCGGCGTTTCGCTCCGCGGCGACCGCCAGCGCTTCCTCGAACTGCATGGCGCTCGCCGGGCCGATGGCGCCGTTTATCTCGATGCGCAGCGCAGTCCCCTCCCGGCCGTTCGCCTCTCCGGTTGCGGAAGAGGAACAAACAGCCACAGCGGCTACAAAAGCCGCGGCAATCAGGGCTACACGCGCGAGTTTCACGCTCAAAGCTCCCTATCAGGGATATGGGCCAGATTTTGCCGAAATCCATGCTGCGTCGCGGCGGGTGAAGCTGATCCAGGACAACGGGGCGTTGAAGCTGCCGATCTCCCCCCTTGCGGGGGAGATGCCTGGCAAGGCAGAGGGGGGTGCTGTCCCTCGAACTCTCGAGCCTAGGTTCCTCGCCCACCTCGAAGCGGGGGAGAGAAGCTATGGGGCGGCGGCGAGGGTTGTGGCACCATCGTTGCTGTGAACTCAACGAATGGAGCGCCCCGATGCACCAGAATGATCTGAGCAAGTCCCTCGTCGCCTTCGATCAGGATAGCACACTGGTCGCGGTCGTTGAACTGAGCGCCAGGAGCTGGCTGGTGGCCGGGCTGGTTCCCGGGCTTGGCCGCGAGCCGCTGAAGAAGCAGGGTGCCGATCCTGTGGCGCTGCTGAGGCTGCTGTGTCGCTGGCGCGACGAGGCGGTGAAGGCCGGCAAGACGATCGCGCGCATTGCGGTGGCGTTCGAGGCTGGCCGCGACGGCTTCTGGCTGGCTCGGCTGCTGTTGGCGCAAGGGATCGAGACCCATGTGATCCACGCGGCCAGCATCCCGGTGTCGCGCGAGCACCGGCGGGCGAAGTCGGACCGGCTGGACACGCAGTTGCTGATGCGTG
>NZ_JBVVQC010000015.1:85916-136329 GCF_055811515.1 Mesorhizobium sp. WSM4841 | reverse complement strand
ACTGGCGCAGGCGGATGCCGTGCTTCCCGGCCAGCTTGACCAGCCGCTCGCGGGCGCGATGCATCAGCTTGGCGTCGCTCGGAAAGGTGATCGCCTTCTCCTGCACGGTGGTGTCGACGATCACCGCGCGGAAGTCCGCTGGCTTGGCCGCCCCCAGCCGCGTCGCCGCCGCCAGGCTCTCCTGGAGCAGCGCCATGAGCCGCTCTTCGCCCATGCGCAGGCGCCAGCGCGTCAGCGACGTGCGGTCGAAGGGCAAGCGGTGCTGGAAGAACTCCTCGCCGCAGAACAGCTGGTAATAGGGGTTCTCCAGCCAGCGCTCACACAGGCCCTCGTCCGACAGGTTGTGCATCGACTTGAGAATGGCCAGTCCCGCCATCAACCGTGTCGGCAGTGGCGGCCGGCCGGGGTCGTCGTCGTAGACCTCGCCGAGCCGCTCTTCCAGGAAGCGCCAGTCGATCGTCTTGGCCAGCTTCACCAGCGCGTGATCCATGTTGACGATCTGATCGAGCCGCGATTGCAACAGGTCCGCCTGGCCGCTATCGCGCCGTTCCTTTGGACGCATCCTTCGCTCCTTGCGTTGCTTGTCATCGCCTCGAATCACGCAACGCAGGCACCAATCATTTTGCCGGAAATCGCAGCTCAAAGCCACGATTTCCGGCAAAATCAAACACAAAATGAAGGCGGAATATCACACTGATTCAATGTGTTCCGAGTTCTTCACGGACGACGGGATCATGCGGTCGTCCGTCGCGACGAGGTAGTAGCTAGGTGTTTGATCCCGGACTTTAATGGGCATCATTGCCATCCGAATCAAAGGATGCGCTATGGGACAGGTTCTACACCGCCGCGCCATCATGCTGAAGCGGAGCCACTCGTTCGCCTCTGCCAAAAGCACGGGAACTCGGCAAGCGGAATTAGACTCCAAACGGAAATCGCTTGCTGTAAGGTGCGATTGCTCAAGTGTTGTCATGTGCCGGTTGTCCTGCCATGAACGGTCCCGATCCCGTTAGACCCGTGCTCGACCCCATCGACCGTCTGTCGGAGGTAATTTTCGGACTATTGATGGCGCTTTCCTTCACAGGCACCATGAGCGTCGCGGTTGGCGAAGGCGACAAGGTGGGGGCCGTGCTGATGGCTGCCCTGGGCTGCAACCTCGCTTGGGGAATTGTCGACGGCGTCATGTTTGCCTTGACGACAGCTGTGGAGCGGGTGAAGCGCCTAAATTTCTTTGAGGCCATCCGCGTGATGCCCCTGGCAGAGGCGCGGCGCGTCTTCCTCTCCGAGTTGCCGAAGGACGTCCGCCTGGTCACATCCGAGGCCGACGCCGAAAGTATCGTCACGCGCATCAGATCTCTTCCAGCATCCGACAATCGGCGCATTGTGAACATTCGGGATGTCAGAGCTGCAGTTTCAATCTGCTTGCTGGTCATCCTATCGACGCTTCCACCCAGCATGCCGTTCCTGTTCATCGACGATCTGCCGACGGCGATGCGCGCGTCGAACGCGGTAGCCGTCGCCATGCTGTTTTTGATCGGCGCACGGCTCGGCAAATATATGGGCAGAAGCCCTTGGCCGATGGCTCTGGCCATGGCGGCAATCGGTAGCGTCTTGGTAGTTACGACTATAGCGCTTGGAGGGTGAACTGCCGGGCGTGCGCATTGAGTCCACCCTACTAGCCGATTTGGCTCGCGGCGCTGCCGCCTAGCTTAAAAGCAGCAACGCGTGCCGGCTTCATCGCGTTTCCCCAGGAGGTTCTCTATCATCGCCATCCGCCATCCACGCATTGAGCAGCGTGTAGGCGACCGCGAGCACCGTAGGGCCAATGAAAATGCCCAATATGCCAAACGCTACCAGGCCGCCGATGACCCCGGCCAGGATAAGCAGCATAGGCAAGTCGGCGCCTCTGCGGATGAGAACAGGGCGAATAAATTGATCCATTGTCGCGGCGACGATGGTAAAGGCCAGCAACACCGTCGCCCAAAGCGTGTCGCCCGAATAATACATCCAGATCACTGCCGGAGCCATTACCAGGACCGGACCGAGCTGGATCAGACACAAAATGAAGATCAATGCCATGAGCACGGCGGCATAGGGCACGCCGGCCACGGCCAGCCCGATACCCGCTACAGCGCTTTGCGCAACGGCGGTAACCACCACGCCTAAGGCCACACTTCGGATCGCCTGGCCGGCTAGCTTTACCGCGGTCTCTCCACGAACGCCGCCCAGCCGGCGACCGAAGAGAATTGCGGTGGCGGCGGCCCGTTCACCGCCCGAATACATGATCGCGGCAATCGCGGTCGTCAGCAGGAAATGTATGAACATGCCACCCAAATTTCCGGTGGCTGACGCGAACCAGTAGGTCAGCGTTCCGGCATAAGGGGTCAGTCTTTGGACCAGTTCCTGAGCGCCCGCCGAGTTCAGTTTCTGCCATCCTTCGGCAGCGCGTGCTCCAACCAGGGGCACTCCCTCCAGCCAGCTGGGTGGCGGTGGCAGTCGCATCGACAGGATAGTCCGGACCAGGTCGCCAACCTTGTCGATGTTCGCGATGACCGTGCTGAGCGCCAGCCAAAAGGGCACGATCACAAGCAGCAGCAAGGTCAGTGTCATGATCAGGACGGCAAGGCCGCGGCGATTGCCGGTATGGCGCTGCAACCAGAGCATGAGCGGCCAGGTGGCAAGCACCAACGTCGTGGCCCATACGATCGCCGGCAGAAACGGCTGCATCACCCAGACGCTGGCGATGAGAAGACTGCCGATGAACAGCACCGCCAGCGTCACGCGGGTGAGATCCTGACGAGGATGGACGAGAGGAGGCGAAACGTCTGAGTCCATTACCAACCTTCCAACGAGCTCCAGCCTAGCTTCCTAGATTTGCGGCGGTAGAAGGTAGATCGTCATGGCGAAGATCAGATAGACCATCAGCAGCAGCACTCCGACGAACCATGCGGAACGTCCGTTATTGGTCATCAGAAATGCCGTTATCGTCGCGATAAGCACCATGACGACCGCGCCCGGCCAGAACAGCAGGTCCATCGGAGCAGGGCCGATGACATAGCTGAGGAGCACCATCATCGGGGCAACGAAAAGCGCGATCTGTGATGCGGCCCCAAGCGCGATGCCCACGCTCAGGTCCAGCCGGTTCCTTCGCGCGCCGGCAAACGCTGCCGCCATCTCGGCGGAACCGCCCACCAACGCAACGACGATGAAACCCACGAAGGCGGGGGTCATGCCGAACGCGACCGCAGCCTCCTGCACCGACTCGACGAACACTTCGCTTACCAGAGCAACAAGCAATGTCACCGCTGCCAACGTTCCGAGAGCCAGGCCCATCGGCCACGCTTCGCCTTCTTCCGCATGGGCTGTTCCGCTGAAAAGTTCTCGATGGGTCTTCAGCGAGAAGACCAGGCCCATCGCGTAGGCGCCGATGAGCAGCACCGACAATCCAACGCTCAACTGCTGGGTAAACGCGGACGTGGCAACGGAATCGACTTGCGCCACCATGGACGGGGTCACCATCGCGATCGTAGCGAGGAACAGCAGGCTGGTTTGCAGCCTGGCGCTGACTCTGTTGTACTCCTGCACATGATACTTGATACCGCCTAGCAGGAACGAAGCGCCCAACATGAACAGAGTATTGGCGACGATTGCTCCGGCGATAGAAGCCTTCACCAACGTGTACTGGCCGGCTTGCAGCGCAGCCAGCGCAATGACCAGTTCCGTCAGGTTTCCCAACGTGGCATTCAGCAGCCCGCCGACCGTATCGCCCGTCTTGGACGCGACCGACTCGGTAGCCGCGCTCAGCAAGGTGGCCAGCGGTACAATCGCCAGCACAGAGAGCACAAAGAGCAGCGTGTGCGCTTCCGGCTCCAATTGCCGGACGACGAATACCACCGGAACAAACGCCAAAAGCCAGAGAACGACGTTGCTACGGATCTCTTTGATCAAGGGGCCCATTTCCAGCCTCATTCAGGAGATTGCGCTCAGCCGCCCTCAGCGCCTGCACGGCGACCGCCGCAACGAGGCCTGTCATCACTATGCCGGCAAAACCGATTGCTATCGCCAGTGACCGCGTCAGAAGGTGCTGCGGCGAGAAATCGCCGTAGCCGATCGTAAGACCCGTCACGAAGGTGAAGTACAGAGCTTCGTCGACGCGCCAATTTTCAATACGCCCGATGATCAGCCCGCATCCCGCCATGGCGAGAAGGATGCCGGAGAAGATCGGCCAGACCACGCGAAGCTGCTGCACGAGCGCATAAAAGAAGCTGCGTCTCAACTGCCGCGATCGGGGCTTGCCGGGTAATCCTACTGCCACCGAAGTCCCTTTCTCAGGTCGGATTTCAGTTCGCCATCACGCCCACGATCACCGTCCCCCAAGTTGTGAGCAGGATGTGGCCGATCGGAACCGCCGGCGTATAGCCAAGGACGGCAACCGGACTACCCGAGCGGTCCTGCACCGCCGCCATGCCGGCGGTCATGGTCTGCGCCCCAGCCAGTCCTCCCAGGAGCAGTATGGGGTTCATACGGAGCAGGTAGTGCCCGAGGTACAGTCCCGGCCCCACCGAAGAGAGGGAAGCGCATACGCAGATGCCCGACAACCAGTCCCGCCAGCAGCGCCCTCAGCGACGGAAAAATCGTGATCCCAAGCTGCCTAACGATGACGGCTGCAATGGGGGTCGCTGTCACCGCTCCTAAGCCGAGATCTTCATACATAAAGGGGCAGAAATAATAGCAAATGGCTAGAGACATGAAGGTCAAGATTTCAGGACAGCTGCGAAGCGTGCTCACGAACCCATTCTACCACGATACCCTCCTGTTGCAGGTTCAATACTAGAACAAGCGGCCAGAAGTTCTCCGATTGCTTTCCGCCGCTAACGTAAATTGTATGAAAATTGTCTAATGAAACCGCTGATTGTAATGCCAGTTAATTTGAAGTCGTACAATACACCCTTGCGTGCCTTATTTCAAGGTGTTATCATGGAACAACTGCATCGCTATGTTATTGAAGTCTCGATTTTTTTTGACGTAGACTACTACTATGGTTACATTTTAACAGCAGACGTGAGCGAGCGCGGAGGGACGATAATTCAAAGCTTATTTTAACTATGGTGTGTCTAAAAACTGCGCGAGAAAGTAGTTTGACAATAGAGAGTTGAGGGCCATTGAAGGGGTGTTCCTGTGGCGCATCAATTTTCCAGTGAGTTTGGCTCTGTTCCGAGCTTGAAGCGACGGCTCACCCCGTGTGACCGGTTAAACCATACCGATGCCGCGCAAACGGTTTCCAGTGCAAGCCATATTCGCGAAGGCTCCGACAGCGGTGGCGCGGCCGGAATGCCCGACCGATGCAGATCGGACGCGCAAGGACCGCCTCTGGATGTTCAGCCCAACGCGAATTCTGCGGCGTACTGCGGAACCCTCGATTTCGAGTTCTGGCTGCGCAAATACCAAGGCGAGGAAATGGTTACGTGGCTGAAGAAGAACGTTCATCCACTGGACCTGGTCTATCGCCTGGTGGAGGACCACTCGATCGTGCTGCTCAATGGCGGGGGTTTCGATGCTCCCAACTGGAGCGTGCGTGTCTCCTTCGCCAATCTCCAGGACGTTGGCTGTGACGATATAGGCCGAGCCGTCCGCGCGGTTGGGCAGCGGAGCTACGTCGACACTTTCGACGCCGTGCAAAAGAAATAGCTCGGCGATCGCTACCGTAGGAGCAGCCAGATGACCCATTGTTCCAGGTTCGGCCTCGTTTCAGTCGGCCTTGCGGCCCTCCTGATGCTTTCGCCGGCGGTGGGTGCGCCAGCCTACGCACAAACGCCCACGCCCACTTCCCGACCGGCGGTCGACAGCGAACCGGCCGCCGCCACCGAGGAGCCTGCTCCTCTCACGCTCGACGAATTGAAGGTTCTGACCGCGCCGATCGCGCTTTATCCTGACGATCTCGTCGCGCTCACCATCGCGGCGTCGCTCTATCCGTTGCAGATCGTGCAGGCGGCCCGCTTTCTCGACGAAAAGGCGAAGTCTCCCGACCTCGAGCCGAGCGACAAATGGGATGGCAGCGTGATCTCGCTGCTCAATTATCCCGAGATCGTGAAGATGATGAACGACGATCTCGAGTGGACCGAGCAGTTGGGGGCCGCGGCCGCCAACCAGCAGAAGGATCTGCTCGTCGCCATCCAGCAGTTGCGCGACGAGGCCGTGGCCAAGAACTACTTGAAGACGACGGAACAGGTGCAGGTCGTCAACGAAGGCGACAATGTCGTGATCAGGTCTGCTGATCCGCAGACCGTCTATATCCCGACCTATCCCCCCGAAATGCTGTACGAGCCCGACTACGTCATAGCGGGCGACCCGATCGCCTACGACCCGTACCCCTCCTACTACTATCCGACGGCGCCCTACTGGGCCGCGCTTGCCACCGGTGCGATGTGGGCCGCTGTGGTCGACTGGGACGACTGGGGAACCTGGGGCGGCGACGTGGATCTCGACGTCGATATCGGCGACAACATCGATATCGATTTCGACAATATCGACATCGACAATATCGACATCGACAGACTGAAGGACCTCGATCTCAAGAACATCGACCGCGACAAGATCAATCTCAAGAACGCGAACATCGACCGCGACAAGCTCAAGCAGAACCTGAAGAGCAAGGACTTCAACAACATTGCCAGCAAGGCCAAGGACCGCCGGGAGTCGGGCAAGGGCAAGCAGGCGCGGGCGCATGACCTCAAGGGCAAGGATGTCCGCAAGAACGTCGCCGAGGGTTTGAAGGACCGGCCGCAGGCCAAGCTGCCGAAGTCGGGGACGAAGCGGCCCGATGCAAAACGCGTCTCGGACCAGCACAGGAAGGCGAAACCGGCGGCCAACAAACCTGCGGCGAAGAAAGTCGCTCAGAAAAAGTCCTCCAGGAAAAAGCCGGCTGCGCGCGCCGACAATCGTCCGCGCAAGCCTTCGGCGATGGGAAATCCGCGGCCCGGCAGGGTTGCGACCAACCATTCGAACCGCGGCGCCTATAGCCGGGGTGGCGGCCATCGCCAGGTGCAGAGCAGAGGTGGAAGAGGAGGGGGCGGAGGCGGACGAGGCGGAGGCGGACGAGGCGGAGGACGCCGGTAGCAACTGCCGTATCGTGTGCGACATCCGGTTTATTTCAGGAACATGATCATGATCCGATACCTCATTACCGCAACTCTCGCACTTTCGCTCGGCGTTCCCGCACTTTCGGCCGGCGGCGCCCAGGAAGCACAGACCAGCACCACGCAGGATTTCGATGCCTTCATCGGCGAGACGCCCACGCCGTTCGCAACAGTCGACGAACTCGTCGAGGCGTTCCGCAAAGCGCTGGAGGAAGATGACAAGGAGGCCGTCGCCTCGCTTCTCGGACTGTCGCCCAGCGAAGTGCTGAAGTCGAAGGAAGTGGAGGCGAGCTTTCCGGAAATCCGCGAAGAGGCGGCGAAGGCCATCGCCGTCAAGAAACTGGCATCCGACCGCCGCTCGCTTCTTCTTGGTAACCAGGTATGGCCGTTTCCATTCCCTGTCGTGCAGACAGAGGGCAAATGGGCGTTCGATACCATCGCCGGGCTGGAAGAAGTCATCAACCGCAGGATCGGCGAGAACGAGCTGACCACCGTCGCCAACCTGCGCGCCTACGTCGACGCCCAGGAGGATTACAAGGAAACCGACTGGGACGAGGATGGCGTCGGCGAATATGCTCAGAAGCTGATCAGCACGCCCGGGAAATATGACGGGCTCTATTGGGAACCCGGCGACGGCGTGCCGGAAAGCCCGTTCGGTTCGCTGATCAGCCAGGCCGAGTTGGCGACGGCCGCCGAGGACGGCTATTTCGGATACCGCTACCGCATATTGAACGGTCAAGGCGCTAACGTCGCCGGCGGCCAGTACGACTACGTCATCAACGGCAACATGATCGCCGGCTTTGGGCTGATCGCGATGCCTGCCGAATACGACCGCACAGGCATCATGACCTTCGTCGTAAACCAGTACGGCACAGTCTACGAAAAGGATCTCGGGCCCGATACGGCGGCGCTCGCCGAAAAGATCACGGCGTTCGATCCCGATGACGGTTGGGCCGTGGTCAACGATCCGGGCGAGTGAGCGGACCCATGCACATCCCGGATGAGTGCCTTGGGACTAGATGGCTGTCGCGTACCCTGCATTCAGAAGGAGGCACCTAGTGAAAACGATAGCCCTGCTTCCTGTTATCACCTATCCCGAACCCAACCCTGAAATGGTAGTGCCCAGGGCGGTCGCGATGGCGGCGGCCCTCGGCGCGCAACTGCATGCGTTGGCCATCAACGTAGAGATCCGAAACATCTCGAATGCGCTGTCGTGGAGGCTGGTCGACGTCCCCAAAATGACGCGGGAGGCCGAAGCGCTGTGCCGGGATCGCGGCGAAGCGTTTCTAGCAAAGGTTGTGCTGGAAGCGAAACGGGCAGGCGTGGACTCAACCACAGACGCGGTCGCGTCGAACGCTCCCTTGCTGAATGACACCGCTGCAATTCAAGCGCGTTACTATGATCTCGTTCTCTGCGCCTGGGAGGCGAACAACCCCACGAGCAGGACGACCGCGCAGGCCATTATCTTCGGGTCGGGAAGGCCGACGATCCTTCTGCCAGAGGTCGAGCCTGTCACGAAGCTGCACAGCGTTGCTATTGCCTGGGACGGCAGCCGTGTTGCGGCTCGCGCCGTGGCGGATGCACATCAGGTGTTGCGCCGCGCTTCCAAGATTACGGTGCTCACCGTGACGGGCGAGAAGTCCCTGCAGGAGACGGACGCCGCCCAACGCTTGGCTCAAGGGCTGAACCTACGCGGGCTGTCAGCCGAGGCCATGCCATTCGTATCCGAGGATTGCCCGGTCGAGGTGTCGCTTCAGGAGCGAGCGATCGAAATCGGCGCCGATCTGATGATCATGGGAGCGTTCGGTCACACCAGACTGAGGGATTTCGTGCTCGGTGGGGCTACGAAAGGCATCCTGTCGGACGTCCGGCTGCCGATAATGCTTTCGCATTGATCGTGTCGGTGACGAGTGGCGAAGCGCCATCGAGCTTATTCGGAACCGGATGGTCAAGGAACGGCAATCAATGGTGTATATTTGGCCTAGGAAGGATATTCGCATGAAGGCTCGTTGGCTATTTACAGGAACAGTTTTCGCTGTCATTGCGCAATCGTCGCTTGCCTGCATGTATAGCCCTGAAGCACATGCCCAAGAGGGATCGTTCGAGGACTTTCCTTTCTTGGTGCGTTGTGATTTAAGCGGCATCGTTCGTGCTTACTACTTGTCCAAAATTGGTCCAGACGGGGTTGCCGTTTATATAACCCCCGACAATCAGGCCGGCACAATCACCATGCGAGGCAAGGCCGAGCCAGTTGGCGGAGATTGGTCGGGAAGTTGCGCCGGAAAAACACTTGAGCAACTAAGGTCGGCAGGCCAAGCGTATGACTTGCCGCATTGATCCCTTGAGACGTCGTTGTTGCTCCGCGTTATGTCGGTTCAAATCCCGTTCCATTTAAGCACGAACGGCCATAGCGAGCTTAGATCGCACTTTGGTGCACATGACGGTATTTCCTTTGGCCGCATGTTCGACGGCGCGTCGGTTCCTCAATGCCCGCCCGAAAAGACGAGTGTTTGCACCGGAAGAAGGAGCGCCTGGAATCTCAATACGATCGCATGCACCAGCCCGACCGTATCTATGACGTGCAGGAACAGCCAGTGCGCTGTGCCCAAATCTTCCTCGGCAAGTCGGTCGTGATTGTTCGTGTAGGCGTTGGCGATGCAGCTGCTGCCTGGAGGCACGCCATCGAACCCTCCCGCGAACAGCGGCTCCAGATAGACGGTGATCGTTCCGGGCCGGACCACCTGCTGGGCGTCGATCAACTGATCCGACGCCCTAACCTGACCGGTCGCGATGAGATCCTGAACCTCGGTGACCACCATCGGAATGATCGTCAGAGGCATCGAAATACAAGTCGCTTCGGCAACCATGCCGACCTTCATCACCTGGGCTTCGAGCTGGCTGAAGCCCCCTATAAGAGCCTTCCGTCCGGCTTCCGCCGGTATGAGAACGCCGGCGGGCCGCATAAAGGGATTGACGATGTCTCCCTTGCGCAGGGTGAATTGCTCCAGCGTGCCGGAGACCCCGGCATAGACGACGGTCTTGTCCAGTTCGACCTGGGCCTGGGCTAGCGACGCCTCGGCGCTTTTTTTCTGCGCCGGCAGCACGGACGAAATCTGTGATTCGACTGACTGCTTGCTTGCCATGACGGCGGAAATGGCGGCCTGCCGCCCTTCCACGATGTTGGCGAGTTTCTCGATCTCGCGCTGCGCGACAGTGCTGGCGTTTCGCCGTTGAAGTTCGGTCTTGGTTTCAAGTTCGTCCAAGGCCTGCTTGTACGAGCTTTGCGCTTCCTGGATGCGGGCGTCGGCCCCAACCAGTTCGGTCTTGGCCAATTCGAAACCAGCGTCTATCTCCGATATGCGCCGTCGCGCGGTCTCGAGCGCCGCTTCCTGCTCCGAGCTGTCAAGCCTGAAGATGCGCTGGCCAGCCTCGACCTTGTCCCTTATGCCCACATAGACTTCCTCGACGCGGCCGGAGCCTTCGGGGAGGATGGGAATGGTGCGAAAGAACGAAATCGCACTCGACGTCGACGGATGATAGTAGAGAATGAGCGTCAGCAGAATCACTGTCAGAGCTATGCACGCCGTTATTCCGTATCGCAGCTCATACCATACAGAATAGAGCGTGATCTCGTGACCAATCCTCTTTCCCTGTACGAAGCGGCGGACGAGAAAATCGGGCAGGACGGTCAGGACCGAACAAAGCAGAACTTCGATCATCGTTCATGACCTCCCACTGACACCGGCTGGCGCTGATGGCGGTCGGACGGCTCCGGCGCATGCGTCTTGGCGATTTCGTCGCGGGGGTCGCTTCGGGCTTTCTCCAAGGGGGTCGGAGGAGGTACGGCCTCCACCTTGACCGGCGTATAGTTGGCAAGCACCTCGGGAGCCGGCTCAGACGGCGCCTCCGCGGCGGGGGATCGAAACCGCCCCGTCGCCATCCTGGCGAGCGAGTCGGCCATGCTGGCCAGGGGCGTCCAGAAGTCGGGCACGGGGACGAGCGCCAGAAACAGCGCGGCAATCCAGAACGCATGGACGTGGGTGAACAACGCCAGCAGCGACAGCACCGCCACCAGCTGGAACTGGATCTGACTGCCGCCGTGGGACATGCGCTCCGGCAAGGAATGGAGCCAGAAGTACAAACTTCCGATCCCCATAACGGCCAATACAAGGAAGATGACAGTCCCTGTGAGCAACACATCGGTCTCGCCAGGGGCCGTTATGAAGGGCGGAAGATAATGAGGCGCCGCCGGATGCATTGCCTCGGACATGCCTGCCACTCCCCAATTTCGCTCGTGCGAGACGCCCGAGCACTAGGCGCAGCAACGTCCAGCGCCCAAACTTAAGGATACTCCGTCCGCATCCGAATGCAACTGAAGAGGCCAGCAGTTGAAGAGGCCAGCAGTCGCGGAGCCGCGGCCCTACGCAGGACAGCCATCTCGTTGCTATAGCAATGCCAAGGCGACCGCCAAAAGGCTAACGACCAAGGCGGCGAGGCTTGGGACAAGCACGGCGGCTCCCGAGTAGAAAGCCAACGCCGCCACCCAGTCGTACGGCCTGTCACCAGCTTGAGACATTGTCAAACCCTTCCGTCCGTTCTGCTCCTTGAAAAAACGCCGTCGGCGGTCGGCGCCTTCCCGCCCTTGGGGCGAGCCTCATGAGCGGCCGCCTCGCTTTTCCACCCATACTGACGAAGGGGAACGTCCGCGGCGTCTGAAAGCAGCACCCTTTCGGCGGCTCCGTCGAGATCTTCATATTGGCCGCTGCGCATCGACCACAGGAACGCCGCGAGACCCGCGACGCCCATGCCCAAGGCAATTGGAACAAGCCAGACGAGATAGTTCATGCCGCCTCCGCCAAGTCGAGCCTGCGAAGAGCCGGAGATCCTGCGGGCGGAGGCTCGCCCGGAAGGCGCAATCCGTTGCCGACCACGAGAATCGATGACGTCGACATGGCGACAGCGGCCATAAGGGGCGTAACATGGCCCATCACAGCGAGGGGCACGACCAGAACGTTGTAGGCGATGGCAAGGGCGAGGTTCTGCCGCACCAGCCGGGATGCGTTCCGGGCGACTCTTATGGCATGTGGTACGGCCTCCAGGCTCGTGCCCAGGAAGACAAGGTCGGCAGCATTCCGCCCGATGTCTGCCGCCGACGAGGGCGCCATTGAGACATGCGCGGTGGCGAGCGCGGGGGCATCGTTCAGCCCGTCTCCAACCATAAGGATGCGGCGGCCGGACCGCGCCAGCTCCTCCAGACGCTCGACCTTGTCCTCGGGAAGCGCACCGTGGCGGATTTCCGGGATTCCCAACGCAGCCGCCACCCTGCAAGCCTCCTCCACTCGATCGCCGGACAGCACCTCTGTCGCCAACCCGAGGTCAGCTAGCTTTCGGATGGCACGCCTCGCGCCAGGACGGATTTCGTCGGCAATCGCAAATGAACCCGCAAGCTTTCCGTCTTTCGAAAGCCACGTGGAGGCTTCACTCGGGACGTTGGCCACGCTTGCGGAGACCCAATCCTTCCTTCCTAGCCTGTAAAACGCTTCGCCAACGCGCCCTTCGATCCCGTACCCGGCAACTTCGCGGAACCCTTCGATAGCCACTCTTGCGACTGTCATCGCGGCCACCGCGCGCCCCACCGGGTGCCTGGAAAAGGAGGCGAGTGCTGCGGCGGCCACAACATCTTGCGGAGCTACCGTGTGCCGTTCGACGCGGGCGGCGCCCGTCGTGAGCGTGCCCGTCTTGTCGAAGACCACGGTGTCGGTCTCGGCAAGGCGCTCTAGCGCGCTGCCATCCTTGAGGGTGACGCCGAGATCGAACAGCCGGCGCGCCGCCACGACCTGGACCATCGGCACGGCAAGGCCGAGCGCGCACGGGCAGGTGATGATGAGGACGGAAATCGCAATCGTAACCGATCGATGCCAGTCGCCTGTAAGCAGTATCCAGGCGGCGCAAGTCGCAAGCGCCAGCAGATGGATGACAGGGGAATAGAGCGCGGCCGCGCGGTCGGCGATGCGGCGATAGCGGGCGCGGCCGTGCTCAGCCGCCTCCATCAGCCTGACCACGTCGGCGAGGAAGGAATCCCGTGCACGCCGCTCGGCACGGACAGTGAGCGCGCCATCAAGACTTAGCGCTCCCGAAAGAACGGCGCTGCCCGGCTGCGCGCGTTCGGGCTTGGACTCACCGCTCACCACCGAAACGTCGAGGCTGCCCGCGCCCATGACAACCGTCCCGTCCACCGGAATGCGTTCTCCGGGGGCTACCAATATCATGTCGCCCGGCTCGATTTCTGTCAGGTCGCGGAATTCGCGGCTTCCGTCCGCCCCGACCACCGCCGCCCCCCTCGGCATCAAGCGGGCAAGACCGATGACGGCGTTCCGCGCCTTCCGCCTCATCGCATGGTCAAGCGTGCGCCCGACAAGCAGAAAGAAGATCAACGACGTTACCGCATCGAAATAGGCGTGAGGTCCTCCGACAGACGTGTCGTAGAGGCTCAAGCCCAGAGCCAGCAGGATTCCGACTGAGATGGGAAAGTCCATGCTGGCGGTGCGCTTCATCGCCAAATTCCACGCCGAAACGAAGAATATCCGTCCGGAATAGGCGACGGTGGGGACGGCCAGCAGCGCCGAGATCAAGTGAAATGCATTTCGAGTTCCCTGATCTGCGCCAGACCAGACGGACACCGACAGCAACATGATGTTCATGGCGGCGAATCCCGCCACGGCTGTGGCCCGCAGCAGCCGCGACAACTCGGCATCGCATGCGCCGTCTTCCGTCTCCGCGAGGCAGGCATCGTATCCGACAGCCTTCAGGGCGTCGAACATCGGAGGGACACGACCTTCATTCCTCCACTTCACGGCGACACGTCGGGACGTGAGATTCACTCGTGCCGCGATGATTCCGTCGAGACTTTGCAGCGCGCCTTCGATCGCAGCTATGCAGGCAGCGCAATGCGCTTGCGGTACCGAAAACTGGGTCTGGAAAGCGCCATCCCCCATGTCGCGGCTGGCGAGCACGATTTCGCGCTCGGCAATCTCCCGCCTTGGCGCCAGCAGCAATGCGGCTTCGGCTCCCGGCGCGCAACAACTCATGGTCTCACCCCTCTGGACGTGCGACCGCCCTGTACGCATGCCAGGTTGCGTGCCCCAGCAGAGGAAAGATGACGATCATCCCGATAAGCCCTGTGACCACGCAGACTGCGAAGAGCAGGAGCACCAAGGCGCCCCAGGCCAGCATCGGCGGAAGGTTGTTCCACACCAGTTTCGCGCTGACAGCCATAGCCGTCAGCGCGTCCACGCGCCGGTCGAGCAGCATCGGCACTGCAAAGACGCTGATGGCGAAAGCGAAGGCCGCGAAGAGGCCTCCTATCGCCGTCCCGATCGCAATCATCGCCCACCCATATGCGGTGCCGAAGAGCACTCCGACTATGCGGTCGAATCCGGGAAAGGGCGTCACGCCGAAGAAGAGCGCCCAGAGGAGCACCGCCGCACGCGTCCACAGAAGCAGGAGCAAACACAGTAGTAGGCCCGTGAAGAAGATCTGTGCGCCGCCGGTGGGGCGCACCAGGAGCATCGAGGCGAGGCCAATGGCGCGTCCTTCCTCTATTGCCCGGCTCTTTTCATACAGGCCTAGCGCCAAAAAGGGGGCCACGATCATGAACCCGGCAAGCGCCGGAAACAGAATGTAGTCACGACCGAATCCGACAAGCGTCCAAACGAAGGCGACGGACAGGAGAAAGACGACAATCCCATAGGCCAGGCTCGACGCGGGCCGGATCCAGAAATCCCGCCAGCCCGCAGAGAGCCAGCGGAGTCCCTCGAAAAGCGGCAGTCCCCGGTCGAGGCGCCGGTCGCGCGTTTCGCCAATGCCCGAGGTCTCGCTGAGCAGCCAATACGACTTGTCGGTCTCGCTCATCTCACTCCTCCTCAGCACGCTGACTTCGCCGCGCGGTAGCCTTCGCCTTCGCCCCCGGCCTTCAAGTGCTCCACGCAGTCCGGTTGCGACTGAACCGCCACATAGACAAGGTGCGCGTTCGCCCCGGCAAAAATCAGCAACCCGGCTGGAACCAGCACCCAGGCTATCCATGCTTTGCTGTGGGATATCTTTGTGGTCATGGCTGCTGCGTTCCAAGATCGTGGACATAGAGCGCGAGCGTCTTGATCTCGGCCGTCGTCAGCCTCTCGTCCCAGGTCGGCATGTGACCCTGCCGTCCGCCGTGCACGGACGCGATGATCGTGTCCAGATCTTCACCATAAATCCAGTGCGAGTCCGTGAGATTTGGAGCGCCGACATCCCGCTTCCCCTTGGCATTCTCCTCGTGGCAGGTCGCGCAGGTCGTGACGAATACCTCCCGCCCTGCTTCTATCTGCTTGATGTTTTCATGGGTAGAGTAGTCGGGGTGCGTCAGCGAATAGACGTAGGCGGCCACGGTCCGGACCTGTTCGCGGTCGAGCATCTCATCGCGCCCGAAAGCCGGCATCTGTCCGATCCGGCTTTCCGGGTGCCGCGTGTTGATGCCCACGCGCATCGTCTGCTCGATGAGTTCGGGGCCGCCGCCCCACAGCCAATCGTCGTCCGTAAGGTCGGGATAGTTCGTTCCGCCTTTGCCGTCCCTGCCGTGGCATGCCGCGCAGTTGTCGCCGAACAGCTGCCGTCCGGTGCTGCGAACCGTTTGCATCAGCGCCTCGTCGGCGAGGATCACATCGTAGCCTTCCGTCTCGATGCGATTCATCCAGTTCACCCGATCGCGCCGCGCCTCGACGAGGCGCGCCTCGACCGTCTGTCTTTGGTCAATTCCGAGAAGGCCCCTCGTATAGGTCGTTCCCAGCGGCCAGGATGGAACGAGAAACCACCAGGCGATCGCCCAGACGTGGGTTACGATCAGGAACATGAGCACGCCGCGCGGGACCGGCGTATCCAACTCCTTGATGCCGTTCCACTCGTGACCGGTGGTCTCGCGGCCGGTGACGGGGTCGCGTTCATTCACTTCCATGGCTTGTCGTCCTCGTCGAGGATGCTGTGCTTGGCCCTGTCGAAACGCTTCCTGTTCGAAGGCCAGAAGGTATAGACGAGCACGCCGAGTGCGAACGCGATCAGGTAAAAAAGGCCCCAGCTCTTCGAGAATGCGACAACGGCGTTATAATCCAGGTCCATCCGATAGCCTCCGCCATTAGCCTTCCGGGTCCGGCTCTTCTTCAGGGGCCGCGGTATTCCCGTACGCTGCTGCCGTCAGTCGCCCCAGGACCTGGAGATAGGCCACCAGTGCGTCCATCTCGGTGACGTCGGTCGTCACTCCGTCGAACGCGCTTACCTGGGTCTCCTCGCCGTAACGCTCAGTGACGCCTGCGGCGAAGTCCGTGTCCGGAGTCGCCTGGCCATAGGCGTCGCGCGCCGCGTTCTCCAGCATCTCGTCCGTGTAGGGTACGCCGAGCGCCCGCTGCGCCGCCAGGTGCAAGGGCAGGTCTTCAATCTTCAGAGACGTACGGGCCAACCAGCGGTAGGCGGGCATGTTCGACTCCGGGACCACGTCACGAGGGTTCGTCAGGTGCGCGACGTGCCAGAAGTCGGAATACTTGCCGCCGACACGGGCGAGATCCGGTCCCGTCCGCTTGGACCCCCAGAGCATCGGGCGGTCATACCGGGACTCTACGGCGAGCGAGTAGGGCCCATAGCGCTCCACCTCGTCCCGGAGTGTCCGGATCATCTGGCTATGGCAGGCGTAGCAGCCCTCGCGGATATAGATGTTGCGCCCGGCGAGCTCCAGCGGGGTGTACATCCGCATGTCCGGAGCTTGTTCCACCGTCTCATCGATGGTGAACAGGGGCGCGATCTCGACGATGCCGCCGACACTCGCCGCCGCGATGATTGCGATAACGAACCAGATGGCAGAACGCTCGAGCTTGCGGTGGAAGAGTTCAGGCATCCGTCATTCCCCCGGAATGGTCGCCGGGACTACGGGCACGTCTGCTTCGCGCGGCGCAGCGAGCGGCGCGGATTGGACCGTCATCCACATATTATAGCAGCCCACTACCGCGCCCAGCAGGAAGAGCAGCCCACCGAAGGCGCGGGCGATGTAATAGGGGTACATCGCCACCAGCGAGTCGACGAAGGAATAGGCGAGCGCGCCGTCTTCCGTGTAGGTCCGCCACATCAGCCCCTGGATGATGCCTGAATTCCACATCGCGAAGGCGTAAATCAGCGTTCCGGCAATCGCCAGCCAGAAGTGCACCTCGACGAGGGTCGCCGAGTACATGCGCTCGCGCTTCCAGAGGCTGGGCACGAGCGTATAAAGCGAGCCGAAGGTGATCAGCGCGACCCAGCCAAGGGCGCCTGCGTGAACGTGCCCGACGGTCCAGTCGGTATAGTGAGACAGCGAGTTCACCGGCCGGATGGCGAGGAACGAGCCTTCGAAGGTCGAAAGGCCATAGAATACCACGGCGGCCATCATGAAGCGCAGCGTAGCGTCGTCGCGCACCTTGTGCCATGCGCCATTGAGGGTCAGAAGCGCGTTGCCTGCTGAAGCCCAGGACGGCACGAGCAGCATCACCGAGAACGTCATGCCGAGCGTCTGCACCCAGTGCGGAAGCGCGGTGTAGTGCAGGTGGTGCGAACCCGCCCACATGTAGAAGAAGGTGATGCCCCAGAAGCTCAGGATCGACAGGCGATAGGAGAAGATCGGTCGCTGCGCCCTGACGGGCAGGTAGTAGTAGAGCATGCCGAGGAAGCCCGCAGTCAGGAAGAAGGCGACCGCGTTGTGGCCATACCACCACTGGACCATCGCATCCTGGACGCCCGGCCAGATCGTGTAGCTCTTGGCGTGCCCCCATGAGACGGGAACGGCGAGGTTGTTCACAATGTGGAGGATCGCGACGACCAGGATGAACGCCATGAAGTACCAGTTGGCGACGTAGATGTGCGGCTCCTTCCGTCGCGCGATCGTAGCGATGTAGAGGATGAAGTAGGTCACCCACACGATCACCAGCCACAAGTCGGCATACCACTCGGCTTCCGCGTATTCCTTCGACTGGGTGACGCCTAGCAGATAGCCGGAAATGGCCAGAACGCAGAACAGATTGAAGCCGAGAAGCACGAACCACGGGCTGATCTGCCCAGCAAGCCGTGCACGAGACGTGCGCTGGACGACGTGGAACGAGGTCGCGATTAAGGCATTTCCGCCGAACCCGAAGATGACGCCGGAGGTGTGCGCAGGCCTCAGCCGCCCGAAGCTGGACCACGCCGCATCGAAGGCAAGGTCGGGCCACGCGAGCTGTGCGGCCACCCAAACGCCCATGAACATGCCGAATACAGCCCAGGCCATCGAAAGCACAATGCCGACTTTGATCGGATCGTCGTAATACGACGCCTCCCGGTCCTCCGTCGGCTCCGGCTCGTAGAACGAGGACAGCACTCCGTAGAGCAATCCGCCTGCGAACAGCATTACGATAACGCCCTGGACACCAAGCGTGTCCGAACGTCCCAGGGCTGCCATCGCCGCTCCAGTGATCACCACGGCGAGCGCGATAGCTGCGCCGCGCTGGCGTTCCGAGGACGTAAGCTGCCGGATCATGTCCGCTCCTCTGCCTTCACGCACAGGACCATCACGGACCAAAACTGCATATGGGGAGCAGTTTCATGAGTACGGCCCTACGGCATCGGCTAAGGTACAGCCGTTCAACGAAGATGGAAATGCCTTTAGCGCTTCTTGCCAAATCTTTCGCTTGTGGCCGCGGGGAACTTGATGTGTGCTCATCGTTCAGCGTGCAACAGAAATTTGTCTTCTTTTGCCTTGCCACCGCGTTTCACGTCTTCGGTTCTTGCTCGCGCTTTGTCGTTTTGGGCTACGATTGGGAAAGTCATCGCGCAGTTATCCGCCAGTGATCATGGCTCAAGGGTGCTTTCGATGCTCAATTGGCGGTTTTCAATCGACCGGCTGATGAGGGCCGCTCTGGGTCCAGGCTGTGTAAAACGCTTTTTTATGATAGGTTTAGGTCGGTTGGAGGAGAGCCGGACTTTGAGACGATCGCTAACTTCCGGCGTGACAACGGAGCCGCGATCAGAGCGGTGTGCGGGCAGTTCGTCGAACTGTGCCGCCGGTTGAAGCTCTTCACGCGTGCCATTGTAGCGATCGACGGCAGCAAGTTCAAAGCGGTGAACAACCGCGACAAGAACTTCACCGTGGCCTAAGTCCGCAAGCGGATGGAGCAGGTCGACGCCATGCTTGGAAGAAGAAAGGCGCCCACGGCCAGTCATTTTTGGCGGCTAGCGGCAATCGAGAGTTGCTCGAGGAATGTCCTCTCCTGGTTTTTTTAGCCTTGAAGCCCGGTGGTGCGGTCAAGGGGCACAGCCTGGCCATGAATAAGGTTGAACGCGCCATCGCGCTCTCGATCGAAAAAGCGAAGAAGGCCGAGGCGCACGATTTTATACTCGACCTGCGCGACAATCGCGATCGCCAGGGCTACGAGGCCTTTGTCGGCGAGCGCGGCGTGAAATTGTCTGGCGGCCAGCGCCAGCGCGTGGCGATCGCCCGCGTCTTCCTCAAGGACGCGCCGATCCTGATACTCGACGAGGCGACGTCGGCGCTCGATTCCGACATCGAGGCAGCCATCCAGGAAAACCTGGCGAGGCTGATGGAGAACAAGACGGTCATCGCCATCGCGCACCGGCTGTCGACCATCGCGGCACTCAATCGCCTGGTGGTGCTCGACGGCGGCCGGATCGTCGAACAAGGCACGCATGACGAACTGGTGGCGCTCGACGGGCTCTATGCGCGGCTGTGGAAGCGGCAGTCCGGCGGCTTCCTATACAACGAGGAGAGCGTGCTGGAGGAGACGCGGCCGGCGGAGTAGGGCCAGATTTCAGCAAAAAACCGGAGTGGACCATGTCGGTGAGAATGCCATCGAATTTCGGACGGTCGGGAGCGCGGGAGAGCGCGCTCGACCTGCTCGGCCATGAAATCCTCGGCGAAAAGGCGGCGGCGCTCGGCCGCGCCGGCCGGCGCGTGGATGAAACGCTGGCGAAGTTGCGTGAACATGGCGACGATGGCGAACAACGTGCCCGGCTGCTCAAGGACGCGGCGGAGGCGGTCCACGGCTATTTCATCCAGCGCGAATTGTGCGGCTTGCGCAAGCACGACGCGGTCATCCGGGAATACAACATCCCCAAGGCCGTGCTGGCCAGGCTCGGCGCGAAATAGAGGGTATTGAATCCGACGCTTGGTACCGAAGACGAAATACCGATTTCGACCCTTGCAGACATCCCAGCAGACAGTAGTTATATTCCACGAAATTCTAGCGCCAAGCAGTTCGCATCATGCCAGTGATATCAGACACCCCAATCCTAAGCGCCACGGTGGCTAGCAGTATCGCTTTTGTTTTTCTCGCCTCGGCCACTTTCTACTGCATGCGCGAACTCTTGTCTGCGTGGAGAGCGGGCTCTATTCAGTCAAAAACTGGACTCGTTCTCCGAAGCTCAGATGTTGTGACTTTCCGACGCCTAGTTGGCGTGACCGCATTTGCAGTTACTTTGTGTATACTTAGCCTTTTTGCTGTCGCTGCCGGACTTATGCGGCATATGTTCGGTATCAGCGAATTAAGCGGGGGAGCGGCACTTGCCGTCTTGACCCTCGTTTTTCTGGTGGCCTTGGCTGCCAAGTTCAGCCGATAAGGAGCGTCGGCTGAACCGCATTGCCTGCAATCGGCTGACCGCTTTCCACCCAAAGCGGTTGTCTAACCTCGGGTACCAAGCGTCAGATTTCACCACCAGTTTGACCAAGATCTATTCCGAAAACCGGTTCCACTTTTCGCTGACGCGGACCTTCTGTTCGGGATCATGGCCTACTCCAGCCATTCGGTGATGAAGCTGCCGTTTTCGTGGATGTCGGTGGTCTCCAGCGGACCTGGGCCGAGATTGGTGAATTTGTGCGGCGTGTTCGGCGGCACGATCAGGATCTGGCCAGCCGACGCCTCGATCTGCCGATCGCCGACGGTGAACAGGCCGGTGCCAGTGCGGATGATGAAAATCTCGCAATAGGGATGCATGTGCAGCCGCGGGCCGCCGCCGATCTCCGGCAGATAGTTGAAGATCAGGCAGCTTCTGGAGCCGTAGGCGCCGCACTGCAGTTCGCCCTGCCAATGGTCGGGGCAGCGGTCGGGCATCCTGGCCCATTTGTCGCGGTCGATGACATGCGCCATGAGCCGAGGATAGACCGAGGCTGGGTCTCCTGTCGAGGCAAACACCGGCGCCGGTTTTGCCATTGTTTTCCTGTGGTTTCGCCGTCTTCGTCGCCATGCCGCCCGACGCCGAATTGCGTCCCCGCGACAATCTGCCCTTGTGCCTTCACCCGTCTGGACAAAAACGGGCTTCACGCATAAACCGAAGGCCAATTGCCGGAGGAATTCGCTAGCCTGTTCGCCATGCGCTGTCGGGTTGGCGTGAAAGAGCGGGGAACAAGCCTCGGCCACCGGCACGGAAGAGGCGAAAGGATCAGGCACCCGTGAGCGCAACCGACATCCAGGATCCCAACCGTCGTGATTTTCTCTATGTCGCCACGGGCATGGCCGCGGTGGTCGGCGCGGGTGCCGTCGCCTGGCCGTTCATCGACCAGATGCGCCCGGACGCCTCGACGCTGGCGCTGGCCTCGGTCGAGGTCGACGTCTCCTCGCTGACGCCGGGAATGTCGCTTGTCGTGAAATGGCGCGGCAAGCCGGTGGTGGTGCGCAACCGCACTGAACAAGAGATGAAGGACGGCGAGGGGGTCAATCTGGCCGAACTCAAGGATCCGCTCGCCCGCAACGCCAATCTGCCGGCCGATGCGCCGGCGACGGACGCCAACCGCACCATGCCGGGCAAGGAGGCCTGGATGGTGATGGTCCAGGTCTGCACCCATCTCGGCTGCATACCGCTCGGCCAGGAAGGCGAGTTCGGCGGCTGGTTCTGCCCGTGCCACGGTTCGGTATACGACACCGCCGGCCGCGTCCGCGGCGGGCCGGCGCCGGAGAACATGTCGGTGCCGGTGTTCCAGTTCATTTCCGACACCAAGATCCGTATCGGCTGAGGCTAAGGGATATTTCGATGAGCGAGGGACACTCGACCTACACGCCCAAGACCGGTATCGGACGCTGGTTCGACGCCCGCATGCCGCTGCCGCGGCTGGTCTATGACAGCTTCGTCGCCTATCCGGTGCCGCGCAACCTCAATTATGCGTGGACCTTCGGCGGCATCCTGGCGACCATGCTGGCGGCGCAGATTCTGACCGGCATCGTGCTGGCCATGCACTATGCGGCGGACAGCACTCTCGCCTTCGATTCGGTCGAGAAGATCATGCGCGACGTGAATTCGGGCTGGCTGTTGCGCTACCTGCATTCGAACGGCGCGTCGTTCTTCTTCGTCGCCGTCTACATCCACATCTTCCGCGGCCTCTACTACGGTTCCTACAAGGCGCCGCGCGAGCTTCTGTGGATCCTCGGCTGCATCATCTACCTCCTGATGATGGCGACAGGTTTCATGGGCTATGTGCTGCCCTGGGGGCAGATGTCGTTCTGGGGCGCGACCGTCATCACCGGCTTCTTCAGCGCCATTCCGCTGGTCGGCGAATGGATCCAGCAGCTTCTGCTCGGCGGCTTCGCTGTCGACAACCCGACGCTTAACCGATTCTTTTCATTGCACTATCTTCTGCCGTTCATGATCGCCGGCGTCGTCGTCCTGCATATATGGGCGCTGCATGTGGTCGGCCAGTCGAACCCGACCGGCATCGAGGTCAAGTCGAAGACCGACACCGTCGCCTTCACCCCTTACGCGACCATCAAGGACGCGTTCGGGATGCTCGTTTTCCTGTTCATCTTCGCCTACTTCGTCTTCTACCTGCCGAACTTTCTCGGCCACCCGGACAACTACACAGTCGCCGACCCGCTGAAGACGCCTGCCCATATCGTGCCGGAATGGTACTTCCTGCCGTTCTACGCGATCCTGCGTGCCATCACCTTCAATATCGGGCCGATCAACTCCAAGCTCGGTGGCGTGCTCGCGATGTTCGGCTCCATCGCCATGCTGTTCCTGGTGCCGTGGCTCGACACCTCGAAGGTGCGCTCGGCGGTCTACCGGCCTTGGTACAAGCTGTTCTTCTGGCTGTTCGTGATCGATGCCGTCCTGCTTGGCTGGCTGGGTTCGCAGCCGGCCGAAGGCAGCTATGTCTTCATGGCGCAGATGGCGACATTGTTCTACTTCGCCTTCTTCCTGGTCGCGCTGCCCGTGCTTGGCCTGATCGAGACCCCGCGGCGGTTGCCGAATTCGATCACCGAGGCGGTGCTCGAGAAGAACAAGGGTGGCGGGCATCCGGCTCGCGCGACAGCCGCAGCGGAAACCAAGGGCTGAGCATGATCCCGAAAAGTGGAGACCGGTTTTCGGAAAAGATCATGCTCGAGACGACGACGGCGCGGCAGAGAATCTCAAGGGGATTTGGCATGAAGAAGATTCTCACCTCGCTGGCGCTGCTCAGCCTTGTGTTGGCAGGCACTGCGGCCGCGACCACCGGGGCGATCGCCCAGGAGGAGGCGCATAACGAAGCCCAGCCGACGCATTTCCCGATACACGAGCCGAAGGAGATGGACTGGAGCTTCGCCGGGCCGTTCGGCACCTACGACAAGGCGCAGTTGCAGCGCGGGCTGAAGGTCTACAAGGAAGTCTGCGCGGCCTGCCATTCGATGAAATTGGTGGCGTTCCGCACACTGGAAGACCTTGGCTATTCGGAAGCGCAGGTCAAGGCGCTGGCCGCCGAGTACACGATCAATGATGGTCCCAACGATGCCGGCGACATGTTCGATCGTCCCGGCATACCGTCCGACCATTTCCCGGCGCCGTTCCCCAACGATCAGGCAGCAGCGGCCGCCAATGGCGGGGCTGCCCCGCCCGACATGTCGCTGCTGGCCAAGGCGCGCGGCGTCACGCGCGGTTTTCCGCGCTTCGTCTTCGACATCTTCACGCAATACGCCCAGGGCGGTCCCGACTATATCCACTCGCTGCTGACCGGCTATGACGAGCAGCCGCCGGCGGGCATGGAGATACCGGAAGGCACGCACTACAATCCGTACTTCATAGCCGGCGTGTCGCTGAAGATGCCCAACCCGCTCTCCGACGATCAGGTGACCTATGATGACGGCTCGCCGCAGACGGTCGACCAGTATTCCCGCGACGTGTCGGCCTTCCTGATGTGGGCAGCCGAGCCGCATCTGGAAGCCCGCAAGAAGACCGGCTTTCGCGTGCTGGTCTTCCTGTTGCTGTTCGGTGCGTTGGTCTATCTGACAAAGCGCAAGGTGTGGGCCGGCGTGGCGCACTGAGTTACGCAAAGCCACGACATCGAAAGGGCGCTGAAAGGCGCCCTTTTGCATTTCGGAAGACCGCCTCCGAAGAGCGCCGGTTCGGTCCTTTGCCGGATAATTTTCTTCCAGGCGCCACATCGCGGTAGCCGTCGCCGGCCGCGCCGGGTTACGATCGGCCGGAGTTCCTTTTCACGTCTTCAAGTCGAATCGGACGAATGCCCGGAGAGCCGCCCATGAAACCTTCGCTCGAAGACACGCTGCTTGCCGCGATCCGCACCATTCCGGATTATCCCAAGCCGGGCATCCTGTTTCGCGACATCACCACGCTGCTAAGCAATGCGCGCGCCTTCCGCCGCGCCATCGACGAGCTGGTGCATCCCTATGCCGGCCAGAAAGTCGACAAGATCGCCGGCATCGAGGCACGCGGCTTCATCCTTGGCGGCGCCGTCGCCCACCAGCTCTCGGCCGGCTTCGTGCCGATCCGCAAGAAGGGCAAGCTGCCTTACGAGACGGTGCGCGTCGCCTACAGCCTCGAATACGGGCTGGACGAGATGGAGATGCACAGGGATGGCGTGTCTCCGGGTGAAAAGGTGATCCTGGTCGACGACCTGATCGCCACCGGCGGCACGGCGGCGGCGGCGGTCCAGCTGTTGCGGCAGATCGGCGCCGACATTCTCGCCGCCTGCTTCGTCATCGACCTGCCGGACCTCGGCGGCCGCGACAAGCTCGAAGCGCTCGGCGTGCCGGTCAGGACGCTGATCGGGTTTGAAGGGCATTGATACGCTTTTTCCTTCTCCCCTTGTTGTGGGAGAAGGAAGAAACTACCCCATCTTCACCAGCACGGCGCTTTCGAACTCGATGACCTTGTCGCCGGTCGAATCGAAGGCTTCCGAGCGCAGCGTCAGCAGCCGCCAGCCTGGCCGTGACATGATGGGGCGGTGGGCAAGCGCGGTGCGGGTGAAGGTCACGGTTTCTCCGGCATAGACGGGCTTCAGCCATTTGAGGTTCTTGAAGCCGGGCGAGGGGCCGAATTCGGGCGCGGGCTCAGCGCCGACCCAGCGGGCGCCCTCGGCCTCCACGCCGGTCTCAAGGTTCAATTTCATCCAGGTTGCTGCTGTGTGCCAGCCCGACGCGCACAGGCCGCCGAACACGCTGTTTTTCGCCGCCTCTTCGTCGAGATGGAATATCTGCGGATCGTATTTCCTGGCGAACGCCTTGATCGACTCGGGTTCGAATGTATGCGAACCGAGTGTGACGGTGATGCCGATGCAGAAGAACTCGTCCAATGTCATGAGGGGCCCTGTGCGGCATCACGGGCGAGGAACATGACGGTGTTCTCGAGTTCGAAGACGCCTTCGCCACGCTGGTTGAAAAGCTCGCTGCGCATGGTGACGAGGCCGAGCTGGGGCTTGGACCTGGACAGGCGCTTGGCAAGGACGGTGGTGTTGCCGCTCAAGATGTCGCCGGCCAGCACCGGCCTCTTCCACCGGACCTGGTCAACGCCGGGGGCGCCTTGCGAGGTCGAGTCCAGTAGGAAGGCCTCGCACAGCATGCGCATGAACATCGCGCAGGTGTGCCAGCCGGAGGCCGCCAGCCCGCCAAGGATGCTGGCCTTGCCCGCCGCCTCGTCGAGATGCATCGGCTGCGCATCGAACTCCTGCGCGAATTCGATGATCTCGGCCGCGCTCACCAGCTTCGTGCCGAGGTCGAGCGAGGCGCCCTCGACGAAATCCTCATAGGCCCAAGTCTTTCCGGTCATGGTATGGAGTTCTTTCCGGTCATGGTCTGGAATCCGGTTCAAGTTTGTACGATCGCCACGGATAGGGTTCCCGGATGCAGGCGGGGCGGGATTTGGTCAAGTCATTTCTGATGCGCCAGGCTATCGCGCCCAACGCAACAGCCAACGCGATAGAAGCTCCGAAGCCTCTACAACCAGCCGCGGCGGCGGAAATACCAGAAGGGCAGGATCGCCGAGAGGATCATCAAGCCAATGGCGAAAGGATAGCCGAAGTTCCAGGTCAGTTCGGGCATGACATTGAAATTCATGCCGTAGATTGAGGCGACCAGCGTCGGCGGCAGGAAGATGACCGCGGCGACAGAGAAGATCTTGATGATGGCGTTCTGCTCGATCGAGATCATGCCGAGCGTCGCGTCGAGCAGGAAGTTGATCTTCTGCGACAGGAAGGTGGCGTGGTCGGCGAGCGACAGCACATCGCGCGACAAGGTCTTGATACGGGCGCGAATGTCCTTGCTCATCTTGGTCTGGGTCGAGGCGTGGGTGAGGAAGCCGGCGAGCCGCTGCAGCGAGATCAGGCTGTCGCGGATCGAGGAGGCGATGTCCTCCTTGCGGCCGATGGCCTTCAGCAATTCCTGAAAATCGCGGTTGCGCTTGGACGCCTTGGTCGAGCTTGCCTGGAAGATGTCGCGCGAGATCGCCTCGATGTCGCGGCCGGCGCGCTCCAGAATGTCGGCGAGGCGGTCGACGATCGCCTCCAGCAAGCCGATCAGGATGGTGTCGCCGCTGGTGCAGCCGGTCGCCACTTTCTCGGCACGCTGCGGAAAAGTCTTGAAAGCCTTCGGTTCGTGGTAACGCACGGTGATCAGCCTGTTGCCGGCCAGCACGAAGGTGACCGGCGACATCAAGGGATCGTCGGCCTCGGTCTGTGCTGGCAGAATGGCGGTCATGAAATAGGCGCCGTCCTCGACATAGAGGCGGCTCGAAATCTCGATCTCCTCCATCTCCTCGCGCGTCGGAATGGCAACACCGAGCCAGGCCTCGATGGCGGCTTCCTCTTCCTTTGTCGGGCTCACGAGGTCGGCCCAGACGACCTGGTCCCTGCTTGTCAAGAGATCGTCGGCAAGGCGCAGGCGATCATTGTCCACGACGAATGCCTTGATCATCGCCGGGTCTCCCTTGCTGAGGCCAAAAGGATGGGTTCGAGCGTCGTTTCGGATTGCACCGGACGGGCGCTTTGACGAAAGCGTGGGGCCGGGCGCAGACGCCCCTTAGACCGGGCATTGCGGGCAGTCAAGCCGCGCGGAAACGGCCTGTGCAGTCTCTTCCTTCTCCCCTTGTGGGAGAAGGTGGCCGAGCCCACGGGTCTTGCCTCCGGCAAGCCCGAGGACAGGCTCCGCTCGGGTCGGATGAGGGGGTGTTTCAGCTTGGCACCAACAGCGCTCCGGCCAACACCCCTCAACCGTCTTGGCATTACGCGCCAATCCACCGCCCGGGGCGAGTCATCGGCCTCGCCCGCCCTTCGGGCCCCACAAGGGGAGAAGGAAGAAGGCGCCGTCGGTCAGCTCAGGTGTTGAACTTGAACAGCATGATGTCGCCGTCCTGGACGACATACTCCTTGCCTTCGTCGCGCGCCTTGCCGGCTTCCTTGGCCGCCACTTCGCCGCCCAGCGTGATGAAGTCGTTGTAGGCGATGGTCTGGGCGCGGATGAAGCCGCGCTCGAAATCGGTGTGGATGACGCCTGCCGCCTGCGGCGCTTTGGCGCCCTTGTGCACGGTCCAGGCGCGTGTCTCCTTCGGCCCGACGGTGAAATAGGTGATGAGCTGCAGCAACTCGTAGCCGGCGCGGATCACCTTGTTCAGGCCAGGTTCCTCAAGGCCCAGCGTTGCCAAAAATTCCATTTCCTCTTCGTCGCTGAGCTGCGCGACCTCTGCTTCGATCGCCGCGGAAATTACCACGGTGCGGGCGCCTTGTGCGGCAGCCATCTGTTCGACCGCTTTGGTGTGCGCGTTGCCGGTAGCGGCGTCGGCCTCGGCGACATTGCAGACATAGAGCACGGGGTGCGACGTCAGCAGGTTCAACCCCTGCAGGATGCGCAGATCCTCCGCGGAGATATTTTTGAGCAGGATGCGAGCCGGCTTGCCGGCCTGCAGGAGTTCAAGAGCTGCTTCCATCATCGGAAGCACGGTCAGCGCCTCCTTGTCCTTGCCGGAAGCGCGCTTGCGGAACTGCACGATGCGGCGCTCGAGGCTGTCGAGGTCGGCGAGCATCAGCTCGGTTTCGACGGTCTCGGCGTCGGCGACGGGATCGATGCGGCCCTCGACATGAGTAATGTCGTCATCCTCGAAGCAGCGCAGTACATGGACGATGGCGTCGACCTCGCGGATGTTGGCCAGGAACTGGTTGCCCAGACCTTCGCCTTTCGAGGCGCCGCGCACCAGGCCGGCAATGTCGACGAACGAGATGCGGGTCGGAATGATCTCCTTCGACTTGCCGATCGCCGCGATCTTTTGCAGGCGCGGGTCGGGCACCGCCACTTCGCCGGTGTTCGGTTCGATGGTGCAGAACGGATAGTTGGCGGCCTGCGCCGCCGCCGTCCTGGTTAGCGCGTTGAAAAGCGTCGACTTGCCGACGTTGGGCAAGCCAACGATGCCGCATTTGAAACCCATTTTTATCCGGTCCTATCGGGAAATCGAAATTTGGTGAGGGCTATGGGCGAAAGCGCCGACGATCGTCAAGGCGCAATTCAGTTCAGGGGTTGCGCAATGTCGTCGGTGCCTATGGCCAGCGAGCGAACGCCGGACCTGCTCAATATCTGTAGGAGGTGCCAGAACGCGTCGACGTCGGCGGTTCCGAAATCAACCGTCAACTGCCCATCGAGCAATTGCGTGCTGTGAATGATGTTTCCGACGATCTCCATCGTCTCGCGCTCGCCATCGATATCGAACCAGGTGCGAAACCATTCGTCGAAGAGATCGTCGTCAAGGTCCTTTGTGTCGAACTTGAAATGGACCTCGTCCCACTTGAACGGCGATATTAAGGCGTCCATTCCGCCGATCTCGGCGCGAATATCCGGAGAGAATTTCAGATAGGTATCGCTACTGATGAATTGCGGGTTGGGCTGTCCGTCGTTGGAAACGAAGTCGACTGCTATGAAATTTCGATAGAAGGAATCGACGTTCGAGAACTTGACCTCGGTCGTATGCGATCCTTGGCTGTTGGCAGCAAGTTCGCCGACAGCTGAGACGAACTGATCGACATATTTCTGCCTGACGCGGCGGATCAATTCCTGAACGTCGTCCATGTCCATGGCCTAATCCTTGCCGCCGAACAGCTTCTTCAGCATGGCGGCCATCGGGCCGGTTTCGGGCAGTTTGGCCGCCGGCTGCTGCGGCCGCGCCTGACGGACGTGGCTCTTCTGTTTTGCACCCTGTTGTTTTTGCCCGGGCTTTTCCGGCTCGGGCGCAGCACCGGTCTTGCGCTGAACGGCAACGCTGACCTTGTTCATGAAGCCGGGCTCATCACCCCTCACGATCAAGTCGGCATGAGCACCGATGGCTTCGAGCAGCGGCTCCAGCCACTCGCGATCGGCCTTGGCGAAATCGCCAAGCACATGATGCTGGACGAATTCCTTGACGCCGGGGTGGCCGACGCCGATGCGCACGCGGCGGTAGGCGTTGCCGACATGGCCGTCGATCGAGCGGATGCCGTTGTGACCGCCGGCGCCGCCGCCGGTCTTGACGCGGACCTTACCGTCGGCGAGGTCGATCTCGTCGTAGAAGACGGTGAGCGCCGAGGGGGCGAGCTTATAGAAGCGCAGCGCTTCGCCGATCGACTGGCCGGAATTGTTCATGAAGGTCTGCGGCTTGATCAGGATGATTTTTTCGCCGGCAAGCGTGCCTTCGGCGATCAGGCCCTGAAACTTTTTCGACCAGGGCGAAAAGGAATGGCGGCGGGCGATTGCGTCCGCCGCCATGAAGCCGACATTGTGCCGGCTGTTGGCGTATTTCGCGCCCGGATTGCCGAGGCCTGCAAACAGCAGCATCGTCACCTCCGGGCGGAAAGGGATTACTTCTCTTCGGCGGCAGGAGCCACTTCGGGCTCAGCCGTTTCGACCGCCTCTTCCTCCGCCTCCGGCTTCATCGCCGCGGAGCCGGCAATGGTTGCGACGGTGAAGTCGCGGTCGGAGATCACCGGCTTGACGCCGGCAGGCAGCTTGACCGCCGAGATGTGGATCGAATCGCCGATATCGGTGCCGGTGAGATCGACGGTGATGAATTCCGGGATCGCATTGGCCGGGCAGTGGAACTCGACTTCGTGACGCACGATGTTGAGCACGCCGCCGCGCTTGATGCCGGGCGACTTGTCCTCGTTGATGAAGTGGACCGGCACGTCGACATTGACTTCTGTGTCCTTGCCGATGCGCAGGAAGTCGACATGGACCGGAAAGTCCTTGACCGGGTCGAGCTGGTAATCCTTGGGCAGGACCTGGATCTTCTTGCCGTCGACATCGATCGTGGCGATTGTGGTCAGGAACCCGCCGCCATGGATCTTGTAGTAGATGTCCTTGTAGGTGAGGGCAATCGCCAGGGGAGGCTGCTTGTCACCGTAGATTACTGCAGGCACTTTACCGTTGCGGCGAACTGCACGGGCGGACCCCTTACCGACCTGTTCGCGCGCTTCGGCCTTGAGCTCGTAAGTATCGCTCATGGCATTTCCTTTCGCGTTGTTCTGGAGCGTTCGCGGCCGGCGAGATGCCTGGGCCGTAAACGTCGAAAGCCGTCATGGCCTTACATGATCTGGTCCAAAATCTTTTTTGGGATCACGTGAGGCCGGACAGCCTTCCGCCGCGTTGCCTCCAAGGGTGTCTACGCGGGTGGCGGCTCTATAGCGGAAGGTGAGGCGGGGTGCAAGCGGAAGGCGGGTGGGTGTCGTAAGCAGATGAGTTGTCCGGATTAGGTAGCACGTGAGTTGTCCGGTTTATCGCCAGCGCATGGAGGCTGGGGATGAAACGGACAGCATGGCTACAGGACCGGAGAATGCAGAAGTTTGTTGGTGTTTTGCGCCGCTGGGAGGGCGGTGACCTTTCGATGATGGAAGCTGGCGAGGGTCGCGTCCCTACAGGTGGTGTAGCTCGGCGATAGCGAAGCCGCTCACGAAGCGCGCCCTCGATAGCGCTGTGGCGGGCGAGCGGCTTTGCGGTGGTCATCGACGTTCGCCGGTAAGGTCGCGTTGCTGACACCAACCTGATTCGAAGGAACCATCGATGACCGACGATATGATGAACCTGCGCGAGGCCGAAGTCCAACTCAAGCTTCACCGATCGTGGTCTCTTCATCGATCTTCCTGGCTTGCCTCATGTTGGGAAGGAAAACCGTCAGCAGCCCGAGCAACGGCAGGTAGGAACAGACCTGAAAGACGAAGTCGATGCCTTTCATGTCGGCGACGATGCCGAGCACGGCGGCGGCGATGCCGCCCATGCCGAAGGCGAAGCCGAAGAAGATACCGGCGATCATGCCGACGCGGCCCGGCACCAGCTCCTGGGCGAAGACGACGATGTTCGAGAAGGCCGAGGACAGGATCAGGCCGATCAGCACGGTCAGAATCATCGTCCATTCGAAATTGGCGTAGGGCAGGGCCAGCGTAAAAGGCAGCACGCCGACGATTGAGAACCAGATCATCGCCTTCTGTCCGTAGCGGTCGCCGAACGGGCCGCCGAGCAGGATGCCCAGCGCCGAGGCGCCGAGGAACAGGAACAGCATGACTTGCGACATCTGCACCGAAACGCCGAATTTATCGATGGCGTAGAAGGTGTAGTAGCTTGCGAGGCTGGCCATGTAGGCGTTCTTGGTCAGCACCAGCAAGGTCAGCACCGCCAGCGCGCCCATCACCTTGCGGCGCGGGAAGGGCGAGACGAAGCCTGCCGCCTTGCGGCTGGCGAGCGAGGCGCGCAGGCGGCTATACCAGCCGCCGACCCGCCACAGCACGATGATGCCGATCAGCGAGCCGACGGCAAACCACGCTATGCTGGTCTGGCCGAAGGGTACGACGATGAAGGCAGCCAGCAGCGGCCCGATGGCCTGGCCGAAATTGCCGCCGACCTGGAACAACGATTGCGCCAGGCCGAACCTGCCGCCCGAGGCGAAGCGGGCGATGCGCGAGGATTCCGGGTGGAAGATCGCCGAGCCGATGCCGATCAGCGACGCGCCGATCAGCAGCAGCCAATAGTGTCCGGCATAGGCCAGCACGATCAGGCCGATCAGCGAGGACGCCATGCCGTAGGGCAGCGAATAGGGCATCGGCCGCTTGTCGGTGACCATGCCGATCAGCGGCTGCAGCAAAGAGGCCGTCACCTGGAAGGTGAAGGTCAAAAGGCCGATCTGCCAGAAATCGAGACCGTAATTGTCCTTCAGCAGCGGATAAATTGCCGACAGCAGCGACTGCATGATGTCGTTGACACAATGGCAGAAGCTCACCGCAAGAATGACGGTGAAGGCCGTCGCTTGCGCCGAAGTGTGGCTGGCCGCCGCAGGCGTAGCGACGGTGGTGGCTGTCGTGTCGGTCAAGGCATGCTCCGTGGTCTTTTTGGCGGGCGCTGCAGCAGGCGGCCCCATAGCCCGATTGCTTTATATAAGTCACTTGTCGGGCGACTTCTTTCGTGGTTTGGTCCAATAGTTTCGCGAGTGGGCCAATACCCAATGCCGCATGACAACGAAATCTTCAAACCGGGCGACACCGATCTCGGCCAGTTCACCGATCTCGGGCAGTTGCATCAGCGCCGCTGGCAGTGGCTGGAGCAGGCCGTTGGGCCGGCGGTGGCGCTGCCGACCGAATATCCCGACGGCTACCACGTGCCGCAGCACCGTCACAGTCGCAGTCAATTGCTGCATGCGCTTGTCGGCGTCGTGCTGGTGACGACGCGGCATGGGCGCTGGATGGTGCCTCCCGATCATGCCATGTGGATTCCCGCCGGCACCGAGCATTCCGTCGAGATGCTTGGCGACGTCAGCATGCGCTCGGTCTATGTGATGCCGGACGCCATTGCGGGGCTGCCTGAAGGGCTGCGCGTCGTCGGCATCACAGATCTGATGCACAGCCTGATCGTGGAATCGGAAAAGCTGCCGCAGGGCGCCGAGTTGGAGGGGCGCGGCGGGCTGATCATGAGCCTCCTGCTGTATGAAATCCCGAACCTGCCGGAACGGCCGCTCGGCCTGCCTTTTCCTTCAGATCCAAGGCTTGCGGCACTCTGCCGGCGCTTCGTCGCAGCACCCTCGCCGCATGCGACGATCGACGAATGGGCCGATATCGTCGGCATGAGCCGCCGTTCCTTCACCCGCGCCTTTCATCGCCAGACCGGATTGTCGTTGTCGACATGGCGCCAGCAGGCCTGCCTGTTCGCGGCCTTGCCGAGGCTGGCCGACGGCGAGCCGATCACAAGGGTGGCGCTCGACCTCGGCTATGACAGCGTGCCGGCCTTTATCACCATGTTCAAGCGCATGCTGGGGGCATCGCCGCGCGATTATATGCGCGGCGGGCGGGATGACGGCGAAGGAGTGCGGCGGACAGCGTCCAAAACGCGAACCAGATAGCTGCCGTCAGGGTTTAGCTAATGCTGATCAAATTCGAAGGCCGCACAACAGCCCTTTGATTGATCGCTTTCGGCCCATTTACCCGCATCGTGGACGCAAATTTGCCTCCCTCAATGAACAGCGAGCGATAACCGCCAGCTCAATCTTATTGTGGACCGGGAACGGCTCTAAAAATCGGCGAATACGGGATTAGTTAACTTGCTTTCAATGTAATCGCGAACTATTGACAAGTCAGTTAAAACGGGCGAGCTATTTTACAGAAGTACTAAATCTTGGGGGCTGTAACTTGCTTGGACTTGGGCGTCTTCGGCGCGCTGCGTTTGTGTTTTTCCATCTCTGGCTAATGGTTTCGGCCGCAACGGTGTCTACAGCTCTGGCTTGGGCCCCGGACACTGTCATGACCTTTCAAATCATTCGAAACTCGGACCCGGCATGCGAACCAACCTGCCCGGCGTGGATCTACGCTACAGGCTCGATCGAAACCTCGTCGCCGCCGGCTCTGCGCAAGGTGCTCAAGAGCCTCGGTGCAATTCACCTGCCGATTGTTCTGACATCGAATGGCGGCGACCGGCAGTCTGCTCAGGAGCTCGGTCGGATCGCCAGAAAGAACAAGCTAACGATCATCATTGGCACTTCACCTATCGTTTGCAAACACAAGCCCTCGGTGTGTCGCAAGATGCGAAAGTTTGACGGCACAGCTCGATTCAGAGATGCCAACTGCCTCTCCGCCTGCCCCTTGTTCCTTGCCGGTGGTGTCGTAAGGCTTAACAGCGACCGCAACTTCGTTGCCGTCCACAAAGGGCAAGCCGTCTTGTACACAAACGGCGACAAGAGCTTTACCGAGATAAAGTCTGCCAAGAGAACCGCTGAGGTTATGGCCAATGCTCACCAGGAAAAGAAGCGATATCTCAAAGAGATGGGTGTCGCCGTGGCTTTGGAGGACGAGGCTTTCAAGCACAGCGGCGACGATTTTTATGAGGTCCCTATCGACAAGCAGCGTGCTTGGGGTCTGATAACGGGCTCAGTGGAAGATCTGGATTTCACCCAGCCTCAATACTGCAAAAGCCAGCCGCTCCCCGAGAACTGCGTCTTAAAGTAAAGTAGGATGGCTCGCTTCGCCATAAACCGTCGGCCTGCCAGCTAGTCGAACAGGCTCGACACCGATTCTTCGGTCGCCGTGCGCGAGATCGCCTCACCCATCAGGTCGGCGATGGAGATGACGCGGATGTTGCTGGCGTCGAGCACCGCCTGGGTCGGCTGGATGGAATCGGTGATGACCAGTTCCTGCAGTTTCGAGGCGCCGATGCGGGCAATGGCGCCGCCCGACAAAACGCCATGGGTGGTGTAGGCGGTGACGCTGGTGGCGCCGGCGGCAAGCAGCGCATCGGCCGCATTGCACAAGGTACCGCCCGAATCGATGATGTCGTCGATCAGCAGGCAATCCTTGCCGCGCACGTCGCCGATGACGTTCATGACTTCCGATTCACCGGGGCGCTCGCGACGCTTGTCGACGATGGCAAGCTGGGCATCGATGCGCTTGGCGAGCGCGCGCGCGCGGACCACGCCCCCGACATCCGGCGACACGACCATGACATTGGCAAGCTTCTTGTATTTCGCCTTCACGTCGCGGGCCATGACCGGCACCGAGAAGAGATTGTCGGTCGGGATGTCGAAAAAGCCCTGGATCTGGCCGGCATGGAGATCCAGCGTCAAGACACGATCGACGCCCGCGCGCGTGATCATGTTGGCGACCAGCTTGGCCGAGATCGGCGTGCGGCCCGAGGCGCGGCGGTCCTGCCTGGCATAGCCGAAATAGGGAATGACCGCGGTGATGCGCTTGGCCGACGAGCGCATGAAGGCATCGATCATGATGAGCAGTTCCATCAGGTGATCGTTGGTCGGGAACGAGGTGGACTGCAGGACGAAGACATCCTCGCCGCGCACATTCTCCTGGATCTCGACGAAGATTTCCTGATCGGCGAAGCGCCTGACGCTGGCTTTGCCCAGCGGGATGTTGAGATAGCGGGCGACCGCTTCGGCCAGCACCCTGTTGGAATTGCCCGCGAAAAGCTTCATGCACCGTTCCTGGTGAAGGATGGAGACTCTGGCAGACTCTCTTGAGCCCCTTAGTCGGGGCTTTTAGCGGCCTGTGCCGGTATTGCAAGCGTCGTGATCGGGAATCCGCCGGCTAGTCTCAATAAACGTCGACGACGAGGGAAGCCGGCAATATGTCAGCCCGCCTATCAGCCCGCTTGGCCGCCAAGCCATGTGGCGAACTGGTCGATCGTCTGGTCGGCGATTGCCTGCATGGTCTCCGGCGCGACAGCAGCCCAGCCTTCGCCATCATTGACCGAGGGCGCCTTCTGCTGACCGTTGATGCGATGCAGCCGGTTGCCTGCAGGGTCATAGACGTCCCAGACATAGATGACGGTGGTATCCTTGCCTTCCGACATCGTTGAGAAATAGCCTTTCAGCACATGCGTCGGGGTCTGGCCGGCGCTGCCTGCCAAGGTGATGCCGCGCTGCTTGGCTCGCGTTTGAAGCGCCGCGGTCAGCGGTGTCGCGGCTTCCACCGAGGCGCCGACGATCGGCGCTACCTGCAGTCGGGCTCGTGCGATGACGGCGGCGCTCTTTGCGGGCGGCGCGGTCGTGGTTGCAGGCTGCGCAGGGGCGGAATACTCTGTTGCTGCGGAAGACTGCGCGGTCGTTGCAGGTGTGGTGGGCGTTGCAGCCGTGCCGGTTCCGGCCGTTGGCGACTGCGGGGCGATGGCCGAGGGTTCGAGAACGTCCTTCGCGTTAGTGCAGGCGGCCAGCGTCAGCGCCGCGAGCAATGACACGGTCGTCACGTGCGATCGCCTCATTCCCTCAAAACTCCCTGGCGAAGAACGCCCTTTGCATCCGTACCATTATGGATTCATTGCACAATCAAGTCGAGATCATGGCGGGACAGCGGTTTCGGCTGCGATTCAGTCGTCAGATAGGTGCGGCCGAGCGTCATTGCCGTCTCGGTTTCGGAGTCCATGATGATCATGTGGGCGAACAGCGTCATGTTTGGCGCAATGGGTTCCGGATTGCCCTGATAGAACATCGGCATGTCCATCCATGATGGGGTGAAGCGGGCGCCGAGCGAATAGCCGCAGGCGTTGAGCCGGTGTTTGGTCAAGTTGTGCGCTTCGAGCGTGCGGGCATGCGCGTCGAACACATCGCCGAAGGTATTTCCGGGCGTCATCGCCTTTTCAACCGCCAGAAGTGCGGCGCGCGCTGCATCGAACAGTTCCTGGTGACGTTTCGACACCTTGCCGGTCAGCACCGTGCGCATCATCGCCGCATGGTAGTGGTGGAAGACGCCGGCCCATTCGAGCGTCAGCTGGTCGTTCTTGCTCAGCTTGCGACGGCCGGCCTTGTAACGGCAAAGCAGCGCGTCCACGCCAGAGCCGATGATGAACTCGTTGGCCGGATAATCGCCGCCGCCGGCAAAGATCGCGCCCTGCATGGCGGCAAGGATCAAGGCTTCGTCGCCACCCTGCTTGATCAGCGGCAGGGCCGCGTCCAGCGCGTCGTCGGCGAGGGCAGCGGCCTTTTCCGCCTTGGCGATTTCGGCCGGGCTCTTGAACAGGCGCAGCCGGTTGATGATGCCGGAAGCATCGGCGATCTGGCCAAAGGTCTGCAATTGCTCGTCCAGGCGCCGGCCATTGTAGGCGGTCAGGCCGTGGGTGTCGTATTCGACGCCGATGCGGGCGCCGAGCAGGTCGAGGTCGTTGAGCAAATTGCGCAGGTCGATCGCCGGATTGGCGCCGTCGCGATCGGTCCACAGCACGATGTTGTCGATGATCGAGGTGTGGCGCGCCTGGCGCAGATCGGCCGAGCGGGTGACCAGGATCATCGAACCGTCTGCCTTCACCACCAGGCACTGGAAGAAGCAGAAGCCGAACGTATCGTAGCCGGTCAGCCAGTACATGCTCTCCTGCGCAAACAGCAGGACGGCATCGAGCTTCTTCTCGGCGATCTCGATCATCAGCCGATCGCGCCGCGCGTCAAATTCCGACCGTTCGAAATGCAGCGCCATTATTCTGTCTCCAAAACGATTGCCGAAATCTGCCGCCCGTAATCCGGCTCCTTGCGATGCGTGGTGCGCCGGTAGGAATAGAACAGATCCTCCTCGGCGTAGGTGCAGCGGCCGAGTCCGTCGGCGATCACGCCGGCCCGGGTCAGCCGATCGACCGTATAGAGGTTGAGGTCGAACATCGCGTGCCCTGTTTTCGCGGAAGGCGCGAAATAGCGGATGTTGCCGGCGTCGGCCTCGACGAAGCGGGCGACGAATTCCGGTCCTACTTCGTAGTTTTCTGGGCCGATGGAAGGACCGAGAACCGCAACGATGCGCTCGCGCCGGGCGCCGAGGCCTTCCATCGCCGCAATGGTGTTTTCCAGCACGCCTGACAAGGCGCCCTTCCAACCGGCATGGGCTGCGCCGATGATACGCGCCTCGGCATCGGCGAACAGCACCGGTCCGCAATCGGCGGTCGAGGCGCCGACGGCGATGCCCGGCCGGTCGGTGACGACGGCGTCGGCCTTCGGCCGCTCGCCGGGAAAAGGCTCCCTGGCGATGACGACGTCGGGCGAATGGATTTGATGGGCGGTCAAGAGATGGCTTGACGGCACGCCCATCCAATCGGCGACGCGGCGGCGGTTCTCGGCTACCTGCGTCTGGTCGTCGCTTGAGCCGGTGCCGATGTTGAGGCCCCGATAGATGCCGCTGGAGACGCCGCCGACTCGGGTGAAATAGCCGTGGCGAATGCCTTGCGCCCGCGCCTTTTCCAGCAAGGGCGACCGAACGGGATCCGGTTTGGTCTGATTCAGCATGGCGGCGTTGTTGTCCGTGTGGGCGATTTCGTCAAGCGACAGTCCAAAATTCGGCGACAGTCCAAGATGGGCTACAGTCCAAAGATCGGCGACGGTCTGAAATTGGGAGAGTGGGAGAGGCGGCAGCGAAAAGTCAATCCGCTGTTGCAAAGGGTGGAACGGCGATGCCGGCAGGCAGGACGGCAAGCACCTTGAAGAGGTCGCCCATGGCTTGCGGGCCGGCGAGGCGTTCGACCTCGCCTGCAATCCTTTCACGAGCCGCCTCATCGGCATTGGCGCCGAGCTGGCCGGCGCGTTCGAGAAGGCCCATTTCCACCAGGAATTCGCCTTGCGTGGAGAGATGGGCATCGAGGCCGTGTGCCCGCACAATTGCGGCAAGGGCGGCGAAATCGACATGGGCAGTGAGATCGGCTTCGCCCGGATTGGCCAGCACATCTTCGTGATGGTGCTTGCGCAAGGCCTGCAACGTGTCGCCGATCCCTGGTCGGAGATAGCCATAGTCGAGGAACAGGCCGGCGCCACCGAGCCCGGCCAATCGCTCGGCGATGGTCGCCATCAGCGCGGCTCGGGCCGGCGCGACCTCGACGATCGCGCCCTGTGGGGCGTTTTCGGCATCGTTCGGCAACAACGTTGGATCGACCGAGCTGGCGCCGGCGAAGAAGCGCAATTCGTCGGCGCTATCGAGGCCGATCATCCGTTCGCGCCAGCCTGTTCCGGCGCGGACGAACTGGCGGATCGGCACCGCGTCGAACAATTCGTTGCCGACGACGAAAAGCGGAGTCTGCGGCAAGGTGTCGATGCTTTCGTGCCAGCCGATTGTGGCCGGCGTGGCGGCAAGCGTTTGCTTCTGGACATCGGCCAGTCGCGGGCTGGTCTCGATCATGGCGAATGACGCCCCGGCGGTCAGCGCCGGATCGAGCCGCGAAAGCGTGCGCAGCATGTCCTTCATCAGCGTGCCGCGGCCAGGGCCGATCTCGGCGATGGTAACCGGCATCGGCCGGCCGGTCGCCAGCCAGGCTTCGTAGAGCCAGACGGCGATCAGCTCGCCGAACATCTGGCTGATCTCCGGTGCGGTGACGAAGTCGCCGGCAGCCCCGAACGGCTCGCGCGTCGTATAGTAGCCGTCCCGCGGATCGAACAGGCAAAGCGCCATATAGTGGTTGACGGGAATCGGCCCCGCCGCACCGATCAGCTCGACGATGCGGGTTTTCAGCCGTGTCATACCGGCTGCGATTGCGTCACTGGTCTAGAGCGACGTGCGTCCATCTGGAAAGTACGCCCTGGCGTTTTGATTCTACGCATCGTGCTTTCCCAAAATCGATGCCGGTTTTTGGACCGATTTGGTGGCCGTCGCCATCGCCCAGATGCCGGCCAGCAGCATCGGCAGTGACAGCACCATGCCCATCGTCAGCCAGCCGGTGCCGAGGAGGTAGCCGAGCTGCTGATCGGGCTCGCGGAAGAATTCGACAAAGATGCGCGAGAGACCGTAGCCGGCGATGAAGGCGCCGCCGACGAAGCGCGGCGTCTTCAGCTTGAGCCTGGAATGGGTGAGGAAGCGCAGGACCAGGAACAGCACCAGGCCTTCGAGCAGCGCCTCGTAGATCTGGCTCGGATGGCGCGCAAAGGGCCCGCCATTGGGGAATTCGACCGCCCATGGCACGTCGGTCGGCCTGCCCCAGAGTTCGGAGTTGATGAAATTCGCCATGCGGACGAGGCCAAGGCCGACCGGCACGCCGGCCGCCACCACATCGAACAGCGACCATGTGCGGATGCCGCGCGACCAGGAAAACAGCGTCATGGCGAGAATGACGCCGAGCAGCCCGCCATGGAACGACATGCCGCCCTGCCAGACGGCAAGGATATCGAGCGGATGGGCGATGTAGCGCGGCAGGTCGTAGAACAGCACGTAGCCGGTGCGCCCGCCAAGCACCACACCGATGGCCGCCCAGACGATGAAGTCGTCGAGACCCTCGGGCTTCATTGGCACGGTGCCGTCGGGCCAGAGCCTCGCGTTGGTGACGAGCCGCTTGGCATACCACCAGGCAAAGAGAATGCCGACGATGTAGCCGACGCCATACCAGTGCACCGCCAGCGGCCCGATCTGGACGATGACCGGGTCGATGTTAGGGAAGGGCAGGGCGGCCAGCGGCAGCATAAGATACTCGCTCAACAGGATCTCCCGGTTGCGATCACGTTCGGGCGCGGACCATGCGGCAGGGTTTTGACGGGGTCAAGGCGACCTGGATGCTTGCATTCCGCGTCGCGCGCCACTACGTCAAATCGAGCAAGCGAGGATTTGCCATGTCGACCGGACCGAACCGCATTCTCGATGAATTCGCCAAGCTGATGACCGATGCTGCGGGTGCCGCGCAAGGCGTGCGCCGCGAGGTGGAAACCGCCTTCAAGGGGCAGGCCGAGCGCGTTCTCAACTCGATGGACCTGGTGCAGCGCGAAGAATTCGAAGCCGCCCGCGATATGGCTGTCAAGGCCAGGGAAGAAAACACCCGTCTTGCTGCCCGCATCGAGACGCTTGAGGCAAAGCTCGCCGAATTGACCGGACAGGCCGCACCTGCCGCTGCGGCAAAGCCGAGACCAAAAAAATAATCGTTAAACTTTTCCACAAAGCACAATCGCAAAAAGCGCTTTGTCGTGAATCGCTTACCGGCATTGCGTGAATCTTTGTGACAGCGGCTTTCCACATGCGAATGACGCAGTGCGAAAAATTGGGCTGGTCACGCGACTCCCGATCAATAGACTGAATTTGTTGCATGATTCGGAGCAGGGTCATGCGCCGGGCGGTGGGGTCCGGTCTGGGGTCTTTGCGTTGACGAAGTCCCGGCCGTCCGAGTTCTAGACACGATTGTTCGTTGTGTGTGCCCCGCGGCGCGTGTGGCGCTCACTAGAGCGACGTGCGTCCACTTGGACGCACAAAGTACGCTCTAGAACTTTGAACGTTCGCATCGTGCTTTCCGAAAATCGAACGGATTTTCGGGCCGATGCGAAGGAACGACAGGAAGCATTCCATGGAACTTCTCGAACTCGAATTCTCGCGCGAAATCCATCCGGTGGATGTTATCGAGCAAGTGGCGCACAACAACGACTGGTCCTTCGAACGGGCCGGCGACGACGAGATTTCGATTTCGGTTGCCGGAAGCTGGACCGACTACCACGTCTCATTTTCCTGGATGGAGGATTTCGAGGCGCTGCATCTGGCCTGCGCTTTCGATATCAAGGTGCCGGAGGCGCGCGCGCTCGAAGTGATGCGGCTGCTTTCGCTGATCAACGAGCAGATGCTGTTCGGCCATTTCGACCTCTGGGAGCAGGAGGGCGCGATCATGTTCCGCCAGTCGCTGCTGCTAGCCGGCGGGGTCGAGCCGTCGAGCCAGCAGGTCGAGGTGCTGTTGTCGTCTGCGCTGGAAGCCTGTGAATGCTATTTCCAGGCGTTCCAGTTCGTCGTCTGGTCGGGAACCTCGGCCAAGGATGCGCTGGCCGGCGTCCTGTTCGAGACCTACGGAAACGCCTGAGCCAGATCCTCAATGAGTTCGAGCAGCCAGCGCAAGCCCGAGATCAGCTTCGCCGATTTCGACCGTGTCGATATCCGCGCCGGCACCATCGTCGAGGCCGAACCGTTTCCCGAGGCGCGCAAGCCGTCGATCAAGCTGAAGATCGATTTCGGCCCTGACATCGGGGTGAAGAAATCATCGGCGCAGATCACCAAATATTATGCGCCGGAAACGCTGATCGGCCGGCAGGTGTTCGCGGTGGTCAATTTTCCGCCGCGGCAGATCGGACCCTTTATGTCGGAAGTGCTGACGCTTGGCTTTCCCGACGAGGAGGGTGCTGTCGTCCTCGGCGCCATCGAACGCAAGGTGCCTGACGGCGGCAGGTTGTTCTAGCTTCGTCATTCACGGGCGGAGCGGGAGCGAAGCGGACGCGCAGACCCGAGGATCCATGCCGTAGCAGTGGTCGAAGAATAGGACGGTCCAGAATCGCGTTGTTCTTTCCTTGGCCGCTCCTGTGGAGCAAGTGCGGCTCGCCGCCGCCTCAACCCAACAAGTTCTTCACCGAAGGGGCCGCTCGCAGGTCACGGAATGGATCCTCGGGTCTGCGCGTCGGCTTCGCCGCCGCTTCGCCCGTGGATGACGAAAGTTGGTGTCAGTTTTCGCTGGGTGCCCAGCGCCTCTCCAACCGTTTCCAGAAACATTTCCGCGCAGGCTTTCCAGCTATAGCGCATCGCCCGTTGGCGCGCCTCGGCGCGATCGACTTGGAGCGCGGCGAGCGCGGCCTCACGCAAATCGTTCGACACCGCTCCGCCAACGCCGTCGCCGACAATGTCGATCGGTCCGGTCACCGGATAGGCTGCGACCGGCGTGCCGCTGGCCAGCGCCTCAATGATGACATTGCCGAACGTGTCGGTGCGGCTGGGGAAGACGAAGACATCGGCCGAGGCGTAGATTTCGGCCAGTTCGTCGTTCGGGCGGTGGCCAAGGAAATGGGCATCGGGGTATCTGGCCTTGAGCCTGGCCAACTCCGGCCCCTCGCCGACGATCACCTTGCTGCCGGGCAAATCCAGATCGAGGAAGGCGGCCAGGTTCTTTTCGATCGCGACGCGGCCGGCACAGAGGAAGATCGGTCGCTGGAGTCCCAGATCCTTCTTCTTGTCCGGCCGGAAATGGTCGGTGTCGACGCCGCGCGTCCATGGTCTCAGCTTGGTGAAGCCGCGCGCCGACAGATCGTCCGCCAGCGACTGGGTGGCAACCAGCGTGCCTTGTCCGGAATTGTGGAAATCGCGAAGCCAGCGATAGGCCCAGGCTTCAGGTATAGGCAGCCGCGCGCTCAGATATTCCGGAAAGCGCGTGTGATAGCTTGTCGTGAACGGCCGGCCTGCCTTGCGGCAATACCGCCGCGCCATGATGCCGAGCGGGCCTTCGGTGACGATATGGATATGATCGGCGTTGCGCACTTCGATCAGGCGCGCGATGTGGCCTGGCGTCGTCAGCGCCAGCCGGATGTCCGGATAGGTCGGCAGGGGCAAGGTGCGAAAGATGTTCGGGGTCAGGAAGTCCGTCTCGACGTCGAGGGATTTCAGGGTTTCCGAAAGCCGTTCCAGCGTGTGGACGACGCCGTTGACTTGCGGGCGCCAGGCGTCGGTGACCATCAGGATGCGCATAGCAGCCCTTTGCTTGAAAGGTCGTCGGTTTCCTTGATGCGAGGCCGCGAGGCCGAATCAATCAGGATCACGCGCTTCATGCGCGCTCTTCAGCATGGTTTCATGACGGGCCGATGAAGGCATAGCCGATGGCCGTCTACAACCACCGGAAAGCAGCCCATCGGCCCGAAAATCGAATTCGATTTTCGGAAAGCACGATGCGTAGGTTCAAAGTGTTTAGAGTGTTTAGAGCGTACTTTGTGCGTCCAATTGGACGCACGTCGCTCTAATCAGGCCGGAACCTTGATGACGGCGCGCAAGCCGCCGAGCGGGCTCTTGTCCAGCATGATGTCGCCGCCATGGCTGCGGGCAATGTCGCGTGCGATGGCAAGGCCAAGGCCGGTGCCGCTGGCGTCGAGGTTGCGGGCCTCGTCAAGCCGCACGAAAGGCTTGAACACCTCCTCGCGCTTTTCGGGTGGAATGCCCGGACCGTCGTCGTCGATGGTGACGAGCAGCGAGCCGCGGCCGTGGTTGGCGATGATCTCAACCGTCTTGGCATAACGGAAGGCGTTGCCTACGACATTGGATAACAGCCGGGCAAAAGCGTGGGGCCGCACATGCACATTTGGATCACCGGCGAGCGCGGTCGACAGTTTGCGCTTGCGCAGCGTGGCCTCCTCGCCGAGCTTGTCGAAATAGGCTTCAAGATTGAAACGGCCGGCGTCTTCCGTTGCCTCGCCGCGGGCAAAGGCAAGATAGCCTTCCAGCATGGACTGCATGTCATCGATGTCCTGGCCAAGCGCCTCGGTGTCGGCCTTGGTTCCGGTCAGCGCAAGCTGCAGCTTGAAGCGGGTGAGAATGGTCCTCAAATCGTGACTGACGCCGCTCAGCATGGCGGTGCGCTGTTCGAGTTGGCGTTCGATGCGTTCGCGCATCTGGATGAAAGCAAAGCCGGCGCGGCGAACCTCCTCGGCACCGCGCGGACGAAAATCGAGCGGCATCGGCCGGCCCTTTCCGAAACTTTCGGCGGCCTCGGCCAGCGTCAGGATCGGCCGGATCTGGTTGCGCAGGAACGGGATGGCGATCATCAGCAGCACCAGCGAGGTGCCGACCATCCAGATCAGGAAAATATGCGTGTTCGAGGCATAGGCCTGGCTGCGGCGCACGAAGGCGCGCAGCACCTTGCCTTCGAGCTGGACGCGGACCTCGATGATATTGGAATTGCCGACCGTATCGATCCAGAACGGACGGTTGATCTGATGGGTGATCTCGGACGAGAGAATTTCGTCGAGGATCGAGAAGAACGGCTTTGGACCGGGCGCCGGCAGCGGATCGGGCGGAAGCAAGTCGATCTTCAGCTGCATGCGGTCCTGTGCGATGCGGATGATGTTGGCGTAGTCGGCGTCGTTCGGATAGGTTTCGACCAGGTCGACGATGGCGGCAATGTCACGGACTGTGGCCTGCGACAGGCGCTGCGTCACGGTCTGCCAGTGGCGTTCCATGAAGACAAAGGCGAGGACCGATTGCAGCAGGATCATCGGCGCGATGACGATGATCAGCGAGCGGGCATAGAGCCGCTTCGGCATGTAAAGCGAAACGAGGCGCCAGAACCGTTTCCAGGCAAGCGGCACCGCCTTGAGCGCCCGCGTGGCGCGAGCGCTCAAGCCGCGATCTCCCGGCCGTTCCAGTTGTGTGGTCGCCATTCGCCCTTTTTGCTCATCTTCAGCCACTCAACACGGGCTGTGGGCGTCAGTCTATTCCACGCTGAGCCGATACCCAATACCGCGCACGGTCTGCAGCCAGACCGGATTGGACGGATCGCGCTCGATCTTGCGGCGCAGCCTGTTGATCTGGACGTCGATGGTGCGCTCGCCGACTTCGGACTCGTCGCCGACAAGTTCATGGCGCGGTATCGTTTCGCCGGCCCGCGCCGCGAAGATCGCCAGGATCTCCTGCTCGCGGTCGGTCAGCTTCAGAGCCTCGCCGCCGCGCTTGAGCTCCCGCCTGGCGATCTGGAACGTGTAGGGGCCGAAGACCAGTTGCTCGACCTTGGGCGTCGTCGCCGGACCGCCGCGGCGCAGGATGTTGTTGATGCGCAGAATCAATTCGCGGGGATCGAAAGGCTTCGGCAGATAGTCGTCGGCGCCGGCCTCGAGCCCGGTAATCCGGCTGTCGGTCTCGGAGAGCGCGGTAAGCATCAGGATCGGCACGTTCTTGCTTGCCCGCAGCGCCTTGGCGAGATCGACGCCGGTTTCGCCCGGCATCATGATATCGAGCACGAGCAGGTCGAAATCGAGGCCGGCGAGCTTGCGCCGCGCTTCGCCGGAATTTCCGGCAACGGTGACGCGAAAGCCGTTTTCGGTCAGATATTGTTTGAGAAGATTGCGGATACGGGTATCGTCATCAATCACCAGCAGATGCGGCGCGTCGTCGTCCGGTGCTGCCGGTCGATCAACCCTTTCAATGGTCTCCATGGCTTTTCCCTGACGTTTTTGCGGGCACAATGTCGATCTGCGCCCTTAGTTCCGGATTGACCATCGCTTCCAGGAAGCGCTCGATCAAGGCGCGTTCGGTGGCTCCGGAATCTTCCAATGCAGCATGGATGCGGCGTGACTGTGGCCGTGCCAGCGCCAGTGCCAGGGCGCGGCCCTTGGCTGTCGGATAGAGCTCGCGCTGGCGGCGGTCGCGCGGACCCTGCAACTGGACGATGTGGTCGGTGTCGATCAGTTGCTTGAGCACGCGCGCCAGGCTCTGCTTGGTGATCTTCAGCACGTCGAGGAGTTCGGCGACCGTCAGGCCCGGCCTGCGATTGACGAAATGCAGAACCCGGTGATGGGCGCGGCCGAAGCCGTAGTCGGACAGGATCTGGTCCGGATCGGAGGTAAAATCGCGATAGGCGAAGAAGAACAATTCGATGATGGCAAAGTCGATGCCGTCCTCGTCGGTGATCGCCGTCCTGATCGGTTTTCCGGCTGGGTGGCTGCGATCCGTCATCTTTTCTCCGTGCGAAAGGGAAATTATGTCAGTACTATTGACGTAATTTCCCGGCAATGGTAATTTTTGACAAGCTTTTCGGCGGATTGCGAACGAAAAGGCAAGGGAAAGCCGTTTTTCCGGAACTTCCTGTGTTTGCCAGACCTTATATATCCGCCTACGCTTCGAGATACCGGCCGCCCGGTGCGGCTGACATGAAACACGCAACGACACAATAATGTGCGGGCGGCCGCCCGCGGGAGGTTACCATGGCATCCGTTCCCTTTGACCAAATGGACGGCTTTATCTGGATGAACGGCGAGTTCGTCAAATGGGCCGACGCCAAGATCCACGTGCTGACCCATGGCCTGCACTACGCCAGCGCGGTGTTCGAGGGCGAGCGCGCCTATGGCGGCGAGATTTTCAAGCTGACTGACCACAGCGAGCGCCTGCACGAATCGGCACGCCTCCTCGGCTTCAAGATTCCCTATTCGGTTGCCGAGATCGACGACGCCTGCCGCACGCTGTTGAAAAAGCAGGGTTTCCAGGATGCCTATGTCCGGCCGATCGCCTGGCGCGGCAGCGAACAAATGGGCGTTTCGGCGCAAAACAGCAGGATCAACTGCGCCATCGCCATCTGGCAGTGGCCGAGCTATTTCGATCCGGCACAGAAGCTGAAGGGCATCCGTCTCGATCTGGCCGAATGGCGCCGCCCCGATCCGCGCACCGCGCCGTCGAAATCGAAGGCTGCCGGCCTCTACATGATCTGCACCATGTCCAAGCATGCCGCCGAAGCCAAAGGCTATGCCGACGCCATGATGCTCGACTGGCGCGGCCAGGTTGCGGAAGCGACCGGCGCCAATATCTTCTTCGTCAAGGATGGCAAGATCCACACACCCACCCCCGATTGCTTCCTCGACGGGATCACCCGCCGTACGGTGATCGGCCTTGCCAAGGATCGCGGCTTCGAGGTGATCGAGCGCACCATCATGCCGGAAGAGCTCGAAGGCTTCCAGCAGTGCTTCCTCACCGGAACGGCGGCCGAGGTGACGCCCGTTTCAGAGATCGGTCCATACCGATTCGAGGTGGGTGAAATCGCCAAGACTCTGATGAACGACTATTCTGCGGCCGTTCAACCCAAGCATGCGATCGCCGCAGAATAACGAAAGTCACAGCTTTTTTAATAAGTAGGGGCGGTTTTCGGGCCGCCCTTTTTATTTAAGCACTTCTGCATTTGACTTTCGTCCAATTCGGCGTCTCATGATGCTGTCGGCCCGGGAGGCTGGCAGCTATGGAGGGACTGGTAATATGGACATGAACACGCTTCTTCCGATCATTGTTCAGGTGATTACGGGTATCATCGGTGGCCAGGCGGTGGGCGCGGCGCTCAAGACAGCGGCAATGGGGCAGCTTACCAAAATCCTGGGCGGCGCGCTTGGCGGCGTCGGCGGTGCGGCCATCCTCGGCAGCCTGCTCGGCGGTGGTACGATCGATCCGGCTGCAGCCGCAGGCGCAACGAGCGGATTGGGCAGCGCGCTGAATGTGCAGAACATCGTCGGCGGTGCCGGTGGTGGCGCCATTCTGACGGCCATCATCGGCGCGGTCATGAATGCGATGAAGAAGTAAGCCTGGCGGTTTCGGGCTTTTCGCATGGGCGGCTTCGGCCGCCCATTTTTGTGTCGTGGCAGCGGTGGACGCCGTTTACATGTGTCTCTACATCAGGGGCCGACACAGCGAAAGGACGATCATGGGTCAGCTCAATGCCGGTATCGTGCCGGTCACGGCGTTCCAGCAAAACTGCACCATCCTCTTCGATATGGACGACAGACAAGGCGTTGTCGTCGATCCGGGCGGCGACATCGACAAGGTGCTGGCAGTGCTCAAGGATAATGCGATCAACGCGGGCGCGATCTGGATCACGCATGGTCATATCGACCATGCCGGCGGCGCCATGGAACTGAAGGAGGCGCTCGGCATCGAGATCATCGGCCCGCATGAGGCCGACCGTCCGTTGCTTGCCAATCTCGAGAACCAGGCGAAACACTACGGCATCGCCGATCCGGTGCGCAACTGCGTGCCCGACCGCTTTCTCAGCGAAGGCGATACCGTCTCGTTCGGCCAGCACGCGTTCGAGGTCTTTCATTGCCCGGGCCACGCGCCCGGCCATGTCGTATACTACAATCGTGCTGCGAAGTTCGCCCATGTCGGCGACGTGTTGTTCCGCGGCTCGGTCGGGCGCACCGACCTGCCGGGCGGCGACCATGCCGCGCTGATCGCCTCGATCAAGGACAAGCTTTTGCCGCTCGGCGACGACATCGGCTTCATCTGCGGCCATGGTCCCGGCGGCCGCTTCGGCGAGGAGCGCCGGAGCAATCCATTCCTGATTTAAAGCGCGTCGCGTCTGGGGTGCCTCAAGCGACGCGCTTCAATCTCTTCCCTTTGCATACGGACAACAAAAAAAGCGCTGGCCTTGCGGACAGCGCTTTTTTTGGGGGCAGGAAAGCCTCAGTTCGCGGTGCAGAAATGCTGTTCGCCGTCATAGCCGATGAACGTGCCGGTGCGGGCGTTGAAAGAGCGATAGCGATCCGAACAATATTCATACCAGCCACGGGTCCATGGCTCTGCGTAGCCGTCATTGTAGACGACCCGCGGTTCCGCGTAGTAGCGGCGCACCGGGGCGGGGCGTGGATAACGACCATAATCGTCGTAGCCGGGGTCGTAATAGCTGGGCTGCGGGTTGTTGAGCGCACCAACGATCAGGGCGCCGGCCGCGAGGCCAAGGACGCCTGCCGCGATCGCATCGCCATTGCCACGATGATGGTGCCGGTGGCGCCAGTCACCAGCGCTGGCCGCTGGCAAGGTCGCGAGCATGGTCGCAGCAATCGCGGCGGACAGGACGGCGGTCTTGAAAATTCGGTTCATGTCGGTCTCCTTCATGCCGGCCCGGGTAATTTGGGGGATGCGGTCCGGCTTTACCGAAGCAATTAGGCGACCGTGGCTGAACGGGGGCTGAACGAAATTGACGGGCTGGGGCCAGCCGATATTCATCGACGGCATGGCGCAAGGCACAGATATCGTACGCTCAACAAGGAGTGGACCTGCGCCACGGGACCGTCCGACGCTGTCTCGAACTCGGCTCAGCCGATCGACAGGTTGACGGCTTTCGGACCCTTGCCGCGCTTGTCCGGCTCGGTGTCGAATGTTACCTTCTGCCCATCCTCAAGACCGGGAAGGCCCGACGCCTGCACGGCCGAAATATGGACGAAGACATCCTTCGCCCCATCATCCGGCGTGATGAAGCCGAAGCCTTTGGCATGATTGAAGAATTTGACGGTGCCGGTCTGCGGCATGGGAAGCTCCTTTGATCCCATCAAGTCCAGTCTCGGGCCGGCAAATGCCCGAGTGGAAATTTGTCGTTTATTTTAGCGTCATCGGCAAGAGAAAGTTTTGCGAGCCCTGGCTTGCCGCCACGCCACGAAAAAGGCGCGACGAAAACCGCCGCGCCTTCGAAAACTCGGGTCCGGCCCTGAAAGCCGGTTCAAGGCCTCTGAAGGGCCTCGGGCACATTCCTGGCACGTCCGCGCGGACGTGCGCGCCGCCGCTTCAGTCCGCGCGCCGCTTGACCGCCATAGGTGCCGTGCCCCAGCGGTCGGGCGCGCCGGCG
>NZ_JBVVQC010000015.1:0-85906 GCF_055811515.1 Mesorhizobium sp. WSM4841 | reverse complement strand
CCCCGCGCCAGCTCTCTACGCTGGGGGCCCCCCAGACAGCGAGTTAGACGGGACGCTCTCGCCGGCCGCCCCCCCCCCCCCCCCCGCCGCGCGCCCCCCCGCGCCGACGATTCAGTCCGCGCGCAGATTGACCGCCTTCGGTCCCTTGCCCATGCGGTCGGGCTCGACGTCGAAGGTGACCTTCTGGCCATCGACGAGCGTGCGCAGGCCCGAAGCCTCGATCGCGGAGATGTGGACGAACACGTCCTTGGCGCCGTCATCTGGCGTGATGAAGCCGAAGCCTTTGGTAGCGTTGAAGAATTTAACGGTGCCGGTCTGGGCCATTGGGGAAACTCCTTCACCCGTGTCAGTCTTTGTGGTTTGCCCGCCGCCTGACGCCGTGGGCAAGTCCCGGTGGTTGCTTCGGCAGTCATGCATTGGCGCATGGTCAAAACCCCCCGCCGAAAAACGGGGCCGTCAGAGATTCACAGTATCGGGGAAAGGTCGTCCAAAACGTTCCGCTCTCCGGGTCGCAAATGCCCGAACACAAAATTTATCGCACGGAAAGGTGATCGTTGCAAGGTAGCGCCCGCGGGCCACCCAATGGGCGCATTCCGACGCATGGCATCGATAGGACGGGGTGCTCGCCCGGTCATCGGCCAGAGCCTGGCCACGCATGGTCCAGCGGGCTGGGGCAGCTTGCAAACAGGGGTTGCATTTGGCGGTGGAATGGCGAGGATCGGCTGGAGTGGAGCGCGCGCGTTTGCGCCCGAGCGGTGGCTCGAGGGAGGTATAGTCATGAAATTTCTTGCGGCAATCTTCTCTCGGCAGGGTTTTGCCATCCTGTTGCTGTCGGCAGTTCTTGCAGCCTGTACCGCGGTTGTGGTGGAGGAAGGACCGGTGTACCGCCCGCCAAGGCCCGGGCCGCAATTCTGCACCAAGCAGTATGATCCGGTCTGCGCCCGGCGCGGCGGCGACCGCCAGACCTTCGCCAATGCCTGCCTTGCCGAGCGGGCCGGGTACCGCATCATTGGCGACGGCCAGTGCCGCGACGGCGGCGGTGATGGAGAGCAGACATTCTGCACACGCGAATACCGCCCGGTCTGCGCTCGCCGCGGCGGCGAGTTGCGCACCTTCCCCAACGCCTGCGAGGCTCGCGCCGCCGACTATCGCATCGTCGACGACAGTCCCTGCTGAGAGGCTGGTTTCCTCCCCGTCTCCGGACGGGGAGGGCAGCTGGCGCCTCTTGCCTCTACGCCGGCAGCACCGAGCGCTCGACAGCTACACAGCGGTGCGGTCTCGCCTTTATGGCAATGGGCGATGAACTCGGCCCTAGCCAATCCTGACCATATGGCTTTGACATTACGTGATCTTTTATCCGATCCGCGCGATGGCTGGATGAATGCAGGGCTGCTCATCCGTCCGCCACTAGCCCTTGGACTTCGGCTTCAAACCGGCTTCCGCCTGCTTGACGGCCGAGCCGAAGGGCAAGGCCGGTTTTGCCGCCGCCTTGTCCTTCTTGGGCTTGCGTGTCTCGCGGTTGCTGCGCTGTTGACCCTTGGCCATTTCTTGGTCCTCGTGATTGATTAACGTGGTGGTGGCTGATGTGGACCTAAAGCGCGTCGCGTTGAAAAGGATTCAGCCGACGCGCTTTAAGTTTTTGTTTTTATGCATGTCGTTGTCCCAAAAACCGCTTCGCACCCTCGGGTCAGGCCCGTGGGCATGCTTTTGGGCGACATGCATTAGGTGCTCGGATTGTCGGCCACTTCGAGATTGTCTTCCGTGGTGACCCGTTCATGGGTCTCCTCGTCGCTGCGGATGCGGTATTGCGGCGAGCCGTCCTTGACCGGCAGCTTGCTCTTGATCTGGAACAGCTCAGCGGTCTTCTGGACAAGGCCGGTGCGGCTCTTCATGCGAACGGTCTGGCCGATCGCGAAAAGATGTGCGGGCGTGTCGGTGCGTGGGCGTGCGTTCTGCTGGAAGCGGATCATGCGGCATTCTCCTGGTCGCGCCTCAGCGCGGTTTCGAGTTCGGCGAAGTCGATGGCGACCAATTGGCTGGTCTGGCTTTTCACCGTCCTTGCCGGCAGATGGATGAAGGTGGCGACACGCCGCCAGGCAAGCCACGATATGCCATCGATAAGCTCCTCATCGTGGTCGATGTCGTAGTCGCCGGCCGGCATTTTTCCTTCCAGGCCGCCGAGCATGAAGGGTACCTCGAAATGCGCGATGGAATGGGTAGTTCGGCCAGACATTCTCGTGCCTCGAAGTCTCGTTCCCGGCTTGGATCCGATAAGGTGGTGCCCGCTTCGCGGCACCGGGACTTAAGTGTCGTGTGTCCCGTATCGGCAATTTGGGTATCGGCGATCTGGAATGAGTTTGGCGGGTCGAGAACCTCTGACGCCGCGAGATGCCAAGCTTGGCCCAAAAAACGATCTCAATTCATTAATCCAAAATTGCGGTTTATTCAAGAAGATTCCCACCCATCGTCGACCTTATCGCGAAATTACTTTTCTAGGACTATTTGTAGAATGGTGATACGATCCGGACACCTCACAAGAATTGTTTGAGATTGTGCCGGAAAAATTCATCCCGGCATCGATTTTTATTTACATCTGAAAGGAAAAATCATGGTTTCCGTGAAAACACCTGATGGTTCGGCCGTAACAATCAAGCCGATTATCAAGCAGGCCGCCGGGCCTACAAAAGTCATGTCGGCGCGGCTGACGATACGAAGTGACGAGGCAGCAAGGCGAAGGATCGCCGACACCGACGGCACGCTGCGGCGGGCCAGACAGGTTGCGGAGACCAACCGCCTGATCTGACAGCCGGCTTGCTGTAGTACTTTGATTTTGCGCATGATCCTTTCCGAACCTCCGGTTCGGGGTCATGCGCTGAGGAGTTTCGATCGTGACGCTCAATTTTCCCAACCGCAGCCGCTCCTACGACGCTGCGGCCAGGCGCATTCGCTTCGTCGGCCATGACGGCATGTTCGAAGTGCCCTTCTTTGTGGAGATTGCAGCGCTTTCGGCGGCAACGGCCACGGGCGGGGCGGAAGCCGAGTATCTCAGCGCCTTCGATGCGGAGCGTTCGTCGATCCAGGATGTTGCGCGCGAAGCCTATTCGCACGGCCGCAAGAACATGTATGTATTGACCCAGGCCGATTTCCGGTAAGCTGGCCTGCGAACCCTTGAACCTGCCGCGCCGATGGCCTAGATCGCGGCAGGCGGACAAAACACGGCAGGTTTCCCATCAACAGAGATCAGAGAAGACCGGCAGGCGCGGGCGCCAATTTCGGCTCAGGCGGACAGCCGCCGCTGGGGCTCGACCAGCGCGTGCAGCAGGCACTGCAATTGCATCAGGCGGGGCGCCGGCAGGAAGCCGAGATGCTCTACCGGCAGGTGCTGGCGCAAAAGCCCAATCATGCGGCGGCAGCCCATTTCCTCGGTTTGCTGCTGCACCAGACCGGGCGCAGCGCTGAAGGACTTGATCTCCTCGAACAGTCGGTGCGCCTGCAGCCCCAGAATCCGGATTTCCTCAACAATCTCGGCACGGTGATGCGCGACCTCGGCCGTGTCAGTGCAGCCGTCGATTTCTTCCGCGGCGCGGTGGCAATCCGGCCGGACCAACTCGCGGCGCGCGACAATCTCGGCTCCTCGCTAAAGCAACTCGGCCAGTTCGAGGGCGCGGAGGAGATTTATCGCGGCACCATCGGTCGCAACCCGTTCCATGTCCGCGCCCGCATCGGGCTTGCCGAAACGCTGCAGGAGGCAGGGCGGCTGGAGGAGGCGCTCGCCGTCTTCCGCGAAGCATTGGCAATTCGGCCGAAGGACGCCGACCTGCTGCACGGTCTGGGCGTCGGGCTGATGGAGAAGGGCAACCTCAGAGAGGCGGCGGAGCATTTCCGGCTGGCGCTGGCGGTCGATCCCGGCATGGCCAGGGCCTGGCTGATGCTCACCCAGGTCAAGCGCCAGCAGGAGCGTGACGCCGAGCTTGCCGGGATGGAGGCGCAGCACGCAAAGGCGCCGGAAGGCAGCCTGGCGCGCATGCAGCTTTCGTTCGGCCTCGGCAAGGCCAATGACGATCTGAAGGATTATGGCCGTGCCTTCGATTATTTCGCCGAAGGCAATGCGATCCGCCGCACGGGCATCGACTATGATGCGGGCAAGACACGCGCCGAATTCGAGGCGATGAAGGCAGTGTTCGACAAGGCCTTCTTCGACGAGCACAGACCGAGCGGGATTGCCGACGACACGCCGATCTTCGTCGTCGGCATGCCGCGCTCCGGCACCACGCTTGTCGAGCAGATCATCGCCAGCCATCCGCAGGTCTATGGCGCGGGCGAGCTCGGCATATTGAAGACGGCGGTCGGCAAGCAGTTTCCGCCGGGTATGAAGGGCGGCTTTCCCTCGGGCATCACCGACATGCCCGACAAGGTCTATGCCGAGGCGGGGCAGGCCTATCTAGACCTGCTGCACGCCCGCTATCCGGGTTTCCGGCATGTCACCGACAAGATGCCCGGCAACTTCCTGCTGATCGGCTTCATCCATCTGATGCTGCCCAAGGCCAAGATCATCCATTGCGCGCGCGACGCGGCGGCGACCTGCCTGTCGATCTACAAGGTGCATTTCCGCGGCGACAGCCACCGCTACGGCTACGACCTCGGCGAGCTCGCCGATTTCCACAATCTCTACACCGATATCATGGCGCATTGGCGCACCGTTTTGCCTGATGTCGTACACGATGTGCGCTACGAGGATTTCGTCGCCGACCAGGAAGGGCAGTCGCGGGCATTGATCGCCCATCTCGGCCTGCCATGGGACGATGCGGTGTTGTCGTTCCACGAGACCGACCGGCCGGTGCGCACGGCGTCGGCGGCGCAGGTGCGCCAGCCGATGTACCAAGGGTCGGTCGATCTGTGGAAACGCTATGGCGACCGGCTCAAGCCGCTGCTCGACCGGCTGGCGTAATGCAGGCCTACAGCTCAATGAAGGGCTGAAAGCCGCCGAAGATCATGCGCTTGCCGTCGAACGGCATCGCCGACCAGTCGGATTTCATGCGTGGGTCGGCCATCACCTTGGCCATCACCGCATCGCGGCTCTGCCGCGATTCATAGACGGCCCATGAGAAGACGACGACCTCGTCTTCCTTGGCCTGCACGGCGCGCGGGAACGAGGTGACCTCGCCATAGGGCACGTCGTCGCCTATGCATTCGACAAAGGCGAGCGCACCATGCTCCTTCCAGACGGCGCCGGCTGTTTGCGCCAGCTTCTTGTAGGCATCGAGATTTGCCTTGGGCACGGCAAGTACGAAACCATCGACATAGGACATTGTGGTTCTCCTTGGGTTGGGTAGGGTTTTTCCTCCTCCCACAACAAGGGGAGAAGGAAAGAAGGCGCTACGCTGCCTTCACCGGCGCGTTCATCGCCCACTCCACGCCGAAGGGATCAGTCAGCTGACCCCAGCGGTCGCCCCAGAACATCACCTGCAGCGGCGTGCCGACCTTGCAGCCGGCGTCGACGGCGCGCTTCCACCAGGCGTCGATGTCATCGCTGCCGAGATGGAGCTGCATGGTGAAGCCCTGCGGCTTCACCGCGGCCATTCCGTGCTCGGGATAGAAGTCGGAGATCATCAAGGTCGAACCGTTGATGTGGAGATGGATGTGCATCGTCCGCCCCTGCTCGTCCGGCGGGTAGAAGAAGACCTGCTCGGCGCCGAAGGCCTTTTTGTAGAATTCGGCGGCTTTGAAGGCGCCATCCAACTGAAGATAGGGCGTCAAGCCGCCAAGGACTTTCGCTGCGGGCTGGGTTTGGGGCTGATCGTTCATCTTTTTGCTCCTCTCTGCGTTTGGATTGACCTTGCGGACCACAGGACGAATGAAGCGGCGGCGGTCCTACACGTCAGATACATTTTTTAATTGCCGAGACCAGATGGGCCGGGCCGTCGGCGGCTGGAGTGACCCTGGGCGACGCGCAAGGCTTATGACGGCGCCGCTGCGGTCGGCTGGTCTCTTCATCTTGCCTCGGACAAAGAGATTGCAATCCGGGGGCTGTTTTGCGCGTCGACGACGATCTCCGGCCAGCCGATGTCCTTGCGCAGTTCGATCGGCAACGAAAGGAGGGCGCGCTCGCTGCGGTAACGGGCGCGAGCCGCCGAGTAACGGGTCGCTATGCGACCTACGGATGACAGAATAGACATGATGCTCTCTCCTCGATTGGCGCCGGCATCACCGTGTCGGCAACCCAAGGACGTGGCGCGCGGCCATGATCCGACAGAGCGTCGGAATTTTTTGCCGCAAAGCTTCAACCGCCCGTTTCTGCCACCGATCGGAAGAAATCCTCCGGGCTGTCGACCTCGGCCAGCCGCCGGTTCTCGATCAGCCAGAAGCGGTTGCCGATCGCCCTGATGAAGGAGCGGTCGTGCGAGGCCAGCACGCAGCTCGCCTGATGGCCGAGCAATTCCGCCTCCAGCGCCTCCTGGCCGTCGATGTCGAGATGGTTGGTCGGCTCGTCGAGCAGGTAGAAATTGGGATTGGCGAGCCTCAGCGCCAGCATCATCAGCCGCGCCTTCTGTCCGCCCGACAGCACGCCGATCCTGCGCTCCTGCATGTCGATGCCGACGCCCGCACCGGCGAGTAGCGAGCGGGCACGCTGCTCGCCGACATCGAATCTGCGCGAGAGCATCGCCAGCGGCGTGTCGTCGCCGCTGATGCCCGACAATGCCTGGTCGCTGTAGCCGAGCACCGTCGAGGGCGTCACCTTCACGCCTTGCGCCGCCGTGTCCGGCTCGACGATGGCATTCCTGATCAGGTTGATGAGCCGCGACTTGCCGACACCGTTGCGGCCAAGCAGCACTATGCGATCGCCTTGGCAGATGTGGCGCTTGCCGGTCCTGAACAGCAGCGTGCCGTCAGGCGTTTCGACCGCCACGTCGTCGAGCGTGATCAGCACCTTGGCATGGGTGCCGCGAATGGCGAGCTTTATCGCGCCCGCCGATCTTTCGCGGTGCGCCGGCGCTGCGACCTCCTCGAGGCGCTGGGCGCGCTGGTTGAGCTGCTTGGTCTTGACCGTCAGCAGGTCGCTGCCCGAATTGATGCCGATGTTGTTGAGCTTGGCCGCCTGCCGGCGCAATTGCCGCGCCGCCTTCATGTCGCGCTGAAACTTGCGCTCGGTCGAGGCGTCGACTTCGCTCAACGCATCGCGTGCCCTGGAATAGGGCAGCGAGAATACCGGCGACTGTTCGGGGCGCAGGAACAGGGTCCGGTTGGTCGTCCCGTCGAGGAATGCCCGGTCGTGGCTGGCGATCATCACCGGCACCTCGCGCGGCAGCGCGTTCAGCCAGTTCTCGAGTTGGCTGATCTTGGCGAGGTCGAGATGGTTGGTCGGCTCGTCGAGAAGCAGGACATCGGGATCGGTGACCCAGACGCGCGCGATCAGCGCCAGCCTTTGCCAGCCGCCGCTCAAGGCCCGCATCGGCCGCTCGCGCATCGGCTGCGGTACGTCAAGTGAATCGAGAACCACGTCGACACGCCATTGCTCGCTTTCGGCCTGCTCGGCCGGCAAGGCGTCGGCCACCACCTGCTGAAAGCGCTGCTCGGCCAGTGCTGCGGGAACGGCTTGCTCGACATAGCCGACGCGCAGACCGCGCGTGCGGGTGATGTCGCCTGATGTCGGCTCCATTTCGCCGGTCAGGCACTTCAGCAAGGTGGATTTGCCGCGGCCATTGGCGGCGACGATGCCGAGGCGGTCGCCGGTGCCGATGGTGAGATCGAGGTTGGAGAAGAGCGGCGCACTCATGGTGACGCCGAGGGACTTGAGGCTGATCAGGGCCATGTGGGTTTCTCTGGTCTGGCCGGAGGGAGGTTCCGGTTCGATGCACTTTGACGGTGCGCAGGCTGGCCATCAGGCTCGGCGTTGCGGCACCACGAAGGGCAGACCAAGAAAATCGAAGCGGGAGAACCCGGACCGTCTCTGGTCAGCCCTGCAAGCAAGCTCGCAGGGCAGGGACAGGGCCGCGCTGACGGTGGTGGTCGAAAGTCACGCAGCCCCTCCTTTCAAGACGTTGAGTTATGGAAACTGGCTACACCAGGGGCAGGGCCGATGGCAAGTGGCACCGCCAATAGGGCTTCAGACAAGCGGTAGCGCCGATCTCCGGAGCAGGCACTGTCGGCGAAGCTGCCGATCTCCCCCCTTGCGGGGGAGATCGGATGTCGCTTCGGCTTCGCCAATCATCAACGCTGGAACGTGGTGAGCAGCGCAAATTTGAAGCAATTGCCTGCCCTACCGTCCCGGCCTGCCCGTCTTACCCGGCCGGCGCTTTTCGCGACGCGCGTCGGTGGGGTCTTCGTAGGACCCGATGCCGGCACGTTCGCGCTTGACTGGCTTGTCGCCCTCAACAGGCTTTTCGGTCCGGCGCACGGTCATCTCGTCGAGCGAGTTCTTCTTGAACAGCGGCTTGGTCGAGTCGCCGGGGATGCCGAAATCGGAGCCGTGCGCCTCTTCGGCCGACTGTTTCTTGAACAGCGCGCGCGACACCGCCCCGGCGGGCGTCGGCATGTCGGAGCCCGGACCCATCGCATCGAGCGAAGGCTTGGCGAATAGCGGCTTCTTGACCGGCACGGCGCCGTCGGCGCCCATCTCGTCGAGCGCGGGCTTGCGGAAGAGACCCTTGCCGTCATCGTCGACCGTGCGGTGAATGGCGCGGCCCTTGTTGTGCTTGCCCTTCTCGCGGCCCGAAACCGGGCTTTCCATATCGGCATATTTGGCCAGCGGATCGTCGGAGATGGACAGTTCCATCTCGCGCAGCCGCTTGATCTCGTCGCGGATGCGGGCCGCCTTTTCGAAGTCGAGATTGGCGGCGGCGTCGCGCATCTGCTTGTCCATCGCGTCGAGATGGGCTTTCAGATTGTTGCCCATCATGGCGCCGGCGCTGTCGGTGAACTGCGAGATGTCGGCGCGGACATGATCCTTCTCGTAGACCGAGTCCAGGATGTCGGAGATGCGCGACTTGACCGATTCCGGCGTGATGCCGTTGGCCGCGTTCCACTCCATCTGCTTTTCGCGACGGCGGTTGGTCTCGGCCATCGCCCGCTCCATCGAGCCGGTGACCTGGTCGGCGTAGAGGATGACCTTGCCGTCGACGTTTCTGGCGGCGCGGCCGATGGTCTGGATCAGCGAAGTTTCGGAGCGCAGGAAGCCCTCCTTGTCGGCATCGAGAATGGCAACGAAGCCGCATTCGGGAATGTCGAGACCTTCGCGCAAAAGGTTGATGCCGACCAGCACGTCGAAGGCGCCGAGGCGCAGGTCACGCAGGATCTCGATGCGCTCCAGCGTGTCGATGTCGGAGTGCATGTAGCGGACGCGAATGCCCTGCTCGTGCAAATATTCGGTCAGGTCCTCGGCCATGCGCTTGGTCAGCACGGTGACCAGCGTACGGTAGCCGGCCTTGGTGGTTTCGCGGATTTCGCCGACGACATCATCGACCTGGGTCTTGGCCGGGCGCACCTCGACCGGCGGATCGATCAGGCCGGTCGGGCGGATGACCTGCTCGGCAAAGACGCCGCCGGACTGCTCCATCTCCCAGGCGCCGGGCGTCGCCGAAACCGCGACGGAGAGCGGGCGCATCGCGTCCCATTCCTCGAAGCGCAACGGCCGGTTGTCCATGCAGGACGGCAGACGGAAGCCGTACTCGGCCAGCGTCGCCTTGCGGCGAAAGTCGCCGCGATACATGCCGCCGATCTGCGGCACGGTGACATGGCTTTCGTCGATGAAGACCAGCGCGTTGTCGGGGATGTACTCGAACAAGGTCGGCGGCGGATCGCCCGGCTGGCGGCCGGTGAGATAGCGCGAATAGTTCTCGATGCCAGCACAGGAACCGGTCGCCTCAAGCATCTCCAGATCAAAGCGGGTGCGCTGCTCCAGCCGCTGCGCCTCGAGCAGGCGTCCTGCCCGTTCGAGTTCGACCAGTCGGTGCTTGAGCTCTTCCTTGATCGACTTGATGGCCTGGTTCAACGTCGGGCGCGGCGTCACATAGTGCGAATTGGCGTAGATCTTGACGCTCTTCAGCTCGCCGGTCTTCTGGCCGGTCAGTGGGTCGAACTCGGTGATCGCCTCGATCTCGTCGCCGAACAGCGAAATGCGCCAGGCGCGGTCTTCCAAGTGGGCAGGGAATATCTCGATCGTGTCGCCGCGCACGCGGAATGAGCCGCGCACGAAATTGATATCCTGCCGCTTGTATTGCTGGGCGACGAGATCGGCGAGCAGCGCGCGCTGGTCGAGCCGATCACCGATCTGCATCTGGAAGGTCATCGCCGTGTAGGTCTCGACCGAGCCGATACCGTAGATGCAGGACACCGAGGCGACGATGATGACGTCGTCGCGCTCCAGCAGCGAGCGCGTCGCCGAATGGCGCATGCGGTCGATCTGCTCGTTGATCGAGGATTCCTTTTCGATGAAGGTATCCGTCCGGGGCACATAGGCTTCCGGCTGGTAATAGTCGTAGTAGGAGACGAAATACTCGACGGCGTTTTCCGGGAAGAATTTCTTGAACTCGGAATAGAGCTGCGCAGCCAGCGTCTTGTTGGGGGCGAGGATCAAAGCAGGGCGCTGCGTCTCCTCGATCACCTTGGCCATGGTGAAGGTTTTTCCCGAGCCGGTGACGCCGAGCAGCACCTGGGTGCGGTCGTTGTCGTTGACGCCTTCCACCAGATCCTTGATCGCCGTCGGCTGGTCGCCGGCCGGCTCGAAATCCGACACCATCGTGATGACGATGCCGCCTTCGGACTTTTCAGGCCGGGCAGGGCGGTGCGGCGTCCACAGCACGCCATCTTTGTGCAGCGGGTTGCCGGATTCGATCAGCGCCGACAGCGCCGCAACGGTGGCGGTGACGCCGCCGGAGGCCATGGTCTCGGCTTCCTCCAGCGAAACATCGAGGCCGGCAACTGGATTGAGACCGGCTGCGGTGCGCTCCCGCGCCGACGCCGCGCCGCCCATTGAGGTGCCCCGCGCCGTGCGGCCGGGGGAGGAGGAGCGTTCGGGGATCTTCTTTTGCTTGGCGCCTTCCCTCCCCCTCGAGGGGAGGGCGGCGGCGGAGCCGCCGGGTGGGGTCGGTGCGGCAGCGCTCGGCGATGCCTTATGTTGAGCGCTTCCTTTGCCGACCCCCTCTCTCGCCTTCGGCGACATCTCCCCCTCAAGGGGGGAGACTTGGCGCCCTTCCTTTTCGGCTTCCTGCTCGATCTGCTCGGCCCAATCGGCGATCGAGCCGGTCAGCGGCGCGCCTGAAAACTCGGTCTGCGGCGTCTCGGCAAAACCGCCCTTGTGCAGCGGCTCCGACGCATCGAGGAAATCGGTCAACGGGCTGCGCCGCTTGGGCGGCGAAGCACGATCATCACGCGCCGGCGGCGGCGTTTTTTTATCAGAAAGTTTGGCCATGCCCCGAATATGGGAGGTATCGGCCAAAATGGAAAGAGCGGAGTGACTAGGGGCGCAAGAGGAAACCAAGCTCCTGACACAAGGGTGTCAGGAGCGATGCCGAAACGCGCCCTCAGTTGAACCACAGCGCAAACGTCAAAAACCCGGCGCCGCCGAACTGGCGCTGGATCTGGTCGAACTCTTCGCCGGTGAGGATTTTTCCGCTCTCGAGATAGGGCGCGATAGCCGGGCCGGTGATCGATAGCACCAGGTCGAAGGGCTTTGGTTCGTCGAAGAAGCGCTTCATATTGATGCCTTTGTCGGCGAAGCGGAAATGCGGCAGCAAGATGCGGCCTTCGAGCAGGTCCTCGGCCATATCAAGCGCGGCGTGCCAGGCCTGGACCTGCTCCTCGCCGACTTCCAGGCCGGTGAGCGGGCTGGCGCCTTTCTGTTGCGGGCCAGGCAGCCATTCGCGGTCGTTGTCGGTCTCGGCGCGGATCGCCTTCCAGTCTTCGCGGGACAGGCGGATCATTTCCATGAGATGGCGGCGCGCCGCCTGCCGCCGCTCCGGTTCGACCACCGGCCAGTTGACCAGATGGACCAGCGAGATGAAATCGGCGATGCGCCATTCGGACGACAACATGCCGCCGCTCATGCCGCCGTCCAGCGGAACGAGCGTGTCCTGCAGAGGCAGTTTGGCGCGCGGGAACAGCATGTGGAACGAACCGTCGAAGGCGTTCCTGAAATCATGCGCGAGCCAGAAATCGGCCTGCGCCATCAGGAATTCGGCATAGCCCTGCAGCCAGTAGCCATCGGCGCGGTCGAAGCGGAAGGTGAGGGCGGGTGCGGCTGCGTCTGGCGCACCGCCGCGTGACAGGGACGCCATGATCGCGGCGGCACTTTCGTCCGGCGCGATCTGGCCGTCCTCGTTGAGGTCGATGCCGAGACGGGTGAGGTCGACCTCCATGCCGATGTCGGCATCGGCAGGCACGGATCCAAGCGTGGCGGCGGACTTTTCCAGCCGATCGCGGAAGGCGACCAGGATGGCGCGGAAGTCGTCGTAGGTCAGCGGCTCGGGATTGGGATTGTCCGGCACCGGCAGCCGCATCAGCGGCAGCATGAATGATTGCGGGCTTTCGAAACCGTGCCCGTGCAGGCCGCCGGCCAGGATCTCCAGCGCGGTGAAGAATTGGCCGGCGCCCGCGGCGTAGGCCGACGCGGGATCAGTGGGCGCGGCTTCGAGCGCTGTAAGCGTGCTGTCGCGGTCGGCCACGGTTTTTGCCTCGAACAGGGCGGCCGGTTCGGGGGCTGCGGCACCGGCAGAAGCAACCGGCAGCAGCAGAATAAGGGCGGATGCCAGCAGGCTCGAAAATCGCGTCATCTTGGTCCTCCGGTATGCTGTTCGGCGGCAAGCATACACGCAATTCGCGTGCCGCGCCTTGTCCGCACGATTCCGAACAGAGGCGCTTCGCTATATCGGGCGCATCGTCTACCGTGGCAGTTCATTCCGGTACAGGCTGCGCGTGTCGAACTATCCGCTTTCCTACAAATTGTCTTGGCTGCCGCGTTTCCTGAAGCCGACGCTTGGCGGCGACGCTAGTGGTTTTGCACCGGCGGCAGGAACGATGATCGAGCCGCCGCCGGGGCGGACGGTGCGGCTCGCCTTTGTCGGCGATATCTCGGCGGTGGCCAATCGCAGTGCGCCGCAATGCGACCCGGCGATCGCCACGTTGCTCGGCTCCGCCGATCTGGTGGTCGGCAATTGCGAAAGCCCGGTGGTGGAGCGACCGAGCGCGGCGATGGGCACGAAGCTTGGCACCCGTCACGCCATGACCGAGCGGTTTCTTGCCGAGACGCTGGCGGCCGTCGGCATCTCGCGCGAGAAACTGGTGCTGTCGCTCGCCAACAATCATGTGCTCGATCAAGGCGTCGAGGGTTTCGACGAGACCGTGGCGGCGCTGAATCGTCTCGGCATCCGCAGCGTCGGTACCGCCGCCGGCGATCCGGTCGAACGCCTTGCGGTCGGGCCGCTGACAATAGGCTTCGCCGCTTTCACGCTGTGGCGCAATGCCGGCGCGGCTGCGTTCGCGGGCCGTGTGTCGATGCAAGGCGACCCGGCACGATGGCCGCGCGGCGCCGCCGTCGACCTCACCTGTGCCGTGCCACATTGGGATTGGGAATTCCGGCATTTTCCACAGGCTGAAACGCGGGCACTGGCACGGCATTTGGCCGCGCAAGGCGTCGGGCTGATCGCTGGCCATCATGCCCATGTCGTGCAGCCGGTGGAACGGATCGGCAAGGCGCTCGTCGCCTATGGGCTCGGCGATTTTCTTGGCACCGCCTTGGCGCGACAGCCATGGCCCGGCCGCATCGGCGGCATCCTGACCGCCGATGTCAGCGCTGATGCCGACACGCGTGGCGCCATTGCCGCCTACCGGCTGCATCCCTTCATGCGGCTGCGCGCCGGCGATCATGAGCGGCTGGTTCCCATTGAGGCGCTGGAGGGCGCATTAAGGCAAAACGTTACGAACCGTTTCGTTGCGGTTTTTGGTAAGGGAATTGATGGCCACAGTTGACTGGTGGCTCGGATAAATCGTGTGGGCTCACCACCTTTCCCAACGCTGTAGTCGCGCGACTTTCCGCAAAATCGGCTATTGTCCGAGGGTGTTCGGTCTTTCGACGGTGGGATGGCGATGGAAGCAGCGGATTTCATGCCTGATGAAACCGACATCGCCGGCATCAAGAGCAATCTCGCGGCCTATGAGGCCGAAAGGGCTTCGGCCTACCGGCGAGTCCGCTGGCGGGTGCCGCTGTTCATCGGCCTGGTGCTGTTGTTCGTGGCACTCGTCGCCTGGCTTTTCAACATGATCGCCGACCCATACGAGCGATGGTTCTCGACGCCGCATGTGTTCCTTTATGTCGTCGGGTTCGTGGCGGCGATCCTGCTCTATTTCCAGGCGATCAAGCCGACGAGCACGTTGCAGCAATCGTTCCGCAAGACGCTGCTGCCGATCATCTTCGGTTTCATCGAGGACATGCGCTACCAGCATGATGTGACGCCGAATTCGTTCGACCGGCTGCCGCGCGAGACGATCGGCACTTTCAACACCAAGCGCTTCGACGACATCGTATCCGGCCGCTACGAGGGATTTCCGTTCGAGCTTTACGAAGCGGATCTCCGGCAAGGCACGGGCAAGAGCGGCACGATAGCATTCAAGGGGATCGTCGTTGCCTTCGAGACGATCGTGCCGTTCCCCGGCATATTGGTGGCCGCCCGCCGGACTGACATGGCCGTCGGGTTCTTCCGCGGCATGTTCGCCAGCAGGATGCAAGAATTGTCATGCGGCGTGCCCGAGCTCGATGCCGCCTACGACTTCCGCACCGACAATGTCGAGGCGGCGCAGCCGCTGGTGAGCGGCCGGCTGGCGCAGGCACTCACATGGCTCAGCGAGACATGGCCCGATGATCCAGCGCGGGTTGCGCTCAATGGTAGCGATGGTTTTCTACTGTTGCCGCAGACGAAGGATTTTTTCGAGCTGCCTGATATCTCGGTGCCGCTCGACTACGCCAAGCATGTCGCGCCGATGATATCAGACATCGGCGCGATGCTGGCGACGGCTGCGCTGGTGCGCAAGATCGGTGCAAAGGACGAGGCAGCGGGTTAGCCGCCGGGCATCTTGGCCGCCAGCCAATTCGCCGACCGCTTGGCCATGCCGATGGTCGCGGATGCGGCGCGGCCAAGGTCTGTCTTGACGACGCCGTAGCCGTTCTTTGTGCGATACAGCACCGGGCGTCCGCTATCGACCACAGAGTCATAGGCAACCGGTGTGGCAGCTTCTGTTTCCGTCGCCGTTGCCTGCGATCCGACAGCAACGTTGGGCCGATGGCTCAATTCCGAGGGGAGCGGGTCGGTGCCTGTCTGCGCTGCCGTCGTCAACGCGGGCATTGAGGCCGTCGCGGCAAGCTGCGATGACGGCGTTTGCGTCGTGCGACATATGCCCGAGATCAGCGGGTAGTTGAAATTGCGCGCGTGCAACGTCTGGCTTTTCATGGCCGCTTCGCAATCGGCGATGGTCGACCACTTGGCCGGCGTCTCGCCAATATATTCGCAAAGCCTGGCATCGCAGTCGCAGCCGACGATGGTCATGGCGACAAGGGCGGTCTTGATCACGGTCTTGTCCCTTCGAGTTGCTTGAAAAATACCGCCGAGGTTCTTCGCGTGACCGAACAGGATGCGCGACGCTCAGGCATCGTCAATCACCGTGGAACAAGGCGGGATTTGGCCGCGATTATGGAATGAGCGTGACGGGTACGCCACGGAACCTTTCACCATTGCTGACTGTGGCCGAAAGGTCTCACCAATCGTAGATGTGTTCGACTTGACGTCTGCTGCAAAGCTTCTGAATCAACGTCAGGAAGTTTCCGTCCGGGGCGATCGTAGTCGATCCGATGCGCGTGAGCCTGGCGGTCAAATCGCGAGAGAAGCCCAAACGACAGTCGGCGCCGGGATTTCTCCCGGCGCCTCCCTGTCAGATCAGGACACGGTCGCGGCAGCAACTTCCGTAAAGACGTCGCGCCATGCCGGCCTTGATGTTGACGGTCCTGCCAGTCACCGCCCGAGGGCAGCGTCCGTTCGGGACCTCGCCAGTTCCACCCTTGCGAGCTTCGTCCAGCGCGCCATCGAAGGTTTTTGCCGTCCTTCATGGCAGCATCGGTCCGCCGTAGGCGTTCGCACGCTTTCCGCGGCCCCGTAGGTCTCGGCATCCCTCCTCAAATCAGGCAAGCCTGCTTTCGTTCGGGGCCGTACGGGCCTCAGGAAATCCGCCGTTTCGCTTTGCCTTTCGACTTGGCGATCGGTAGCCGCCTGAGATGGGTTTAACATACGGGGGATAAGCGTTTGGCGAAACAGCCACGAGCCTGTGGATAGCGGGATTATCGGGGACTGAACTCGGCGGCCGAGCGTTTTTTTTTTCGACGAGATGCAGGGGCGGATCACGCCCTCATCTGCGGCGAGCAGCAAGATCGAACATTCGGCCCTTGCCCCACAGAGCGGCGCGGGCTTCAATGCCGGCAAAGGATTTTAGGACAGCAGTGTCGTTGCCGTCCTTTGGGGAGGGCGTTCTTGAAGGTCGGGGTGGTTCTCAATCCGATTGCCGGTGGCGGCCGGCTCAAAAGGCATTGGCCTGAGGTCAGTGCTTCGCTCAGGAAAAATTTCGGCAATTTCGAGCTGCGCGAAACGCAGGCTACCGGCGACGCCGAACGACTGGCGCTCGTCCTTGCCGCCAGCGGCTTCGAACTGGTGATCGCGGCAGGCGGCGACGGCACCGCCAGCGAAGTGGCCGACGGGCTGCTGCAGGCGTTTGCAGAAAGCGGCCGGACGGCCGAGCTCGGCCTGCTGCCTTGCGGCGCCGGCATCGATTTCGCCCGCGGGCTCGGTCTTTCGGACGAGGTCGACCTGACGCTGAAGCGCATCGCCGAGGCCAAGGCTCGCAGGATCGATGCCGGCCGCATCTCGTATGTCGACGATCATGGCGCGCTGGCCAGCCGCCATTTCATCAACATCGCCAGCCTCGGTCTTTCGGGCGCCACCGACCGCGCGGTCAACGCCGACAAGCGCAAGGGCAAGGTATCGGCCAAGGCGCTGTTCTACTGGCGCACCGTGTGGGAATTCATGCGCTACCGGTTCCAGGACGTTGTGATCACCGTCGACGACGGCGTCCCGGTCGAGGCGCGGGTGGCGCTGGTGGCGGTGGCCAACGGAAAGTTCTTCGGCGGCGGCATGATGATCGCGCCGGATGCCGAACTGGACGACGGGCAGTTCGACATCGTCATCCTGCGGGCGGCGGGCAAATTGAAACTGATCTGGGATATCCGTCTGCTCTATGGCGGGCGGCATCGCAACCATCCGGCGATTACCATTTTGCGCGGCAAGAAAGTGGTTGTCGAACCGTTGGGCGATGTGCAGAAGAACGGCGCGCTGGTCGACGTAGACGGTGAATCGCCGGGGCGCATACCGGCGACCTTCGAGATCCTGCCGGGCGCGCTGACGCTGAGGTATTGAATCAACGCGCTGAGAGACTGATTCAGGTCGTTACAGGCGTGATTTCGGCGATCCAGTCAATGTACTGAAATCGCGTGACAATTACCTGATGTCAGACGTCGAGCTTGGCCGGGAAACCAGGCGCACGAAGGTCGGTCCCGACCGCATCTTCCAGAAGCTTGACGATCATGGTCGACCAGGCGCTGCCGCCATAGGTGTTCTTGCCTTGTTCGAATATGGCGTTGACGCGCGAGGCGAGCTCGAGCGGCACGCCGAATTTCTCGGCCATGCCCAGTGCGAAGCCCAGGTCCTTCAATGCGAGGTCCATGGTGAAACCGATGTCGTAGGAGCCGTTCAGCACCAGCTGACTCTCGGTCTCGTGGACGAAGCTGTTGCCGGACGAGGCTGATATGGCGTGGTAGGACTGGGCAAGATCCAGCCCGCCCTTCCTGGCCAGCATGAGCGCTTCGCCGGCAGCGATAAGATGGATGAAGGCCAGCATGTTGGTGATGACCTTGATCACCGCCGCCGAACCGATCGGCCCCATCAGGAACGACCTTGCGCACATCGCCTCGATGGCCGGACGGTGGCGCTTATAGAGTGCCCGATCGCCGCCGACCGGTGCGGTGATCGTGCCGACGGCCGCCAGATGCACGCCGCCAGTAACTGGACATTCGAGCGTCTCGACGCCATTTGCCGAAGCCAGGGATGCAAGGCGCACAATCTCGTCTTGGCCATTGGTCGACATCTCGATCCAGCTTCCGCCCATGGGCAGGCCTTCGAGCAATCCGCCGCGACCGGCCAGCACCGCCTCGCTGATATCAGGCGACGGCAGGCATGTGATGGCGTTGCCGGCCAGGGCGGCTGCCTCGGCTGGGCTCTTTGCGGCGGTCGCGCCGAGCGTCAACAGGCGTTCGACAGCCGCGGGATCGCGGTTGAAGACGGTGATGGTGAAACCATTGCGGATCAGGCTGGCGGCGAGGTGACCGCCGAGATGGCCAAGGCCGATGAAGGCGTAACGCTCGCGCGCGCTCACGACATCAACGGCGTCTGCATCATCTGCAGATGCAGGTCCGTGCCGGTCCAGGGATGCGCCTCGCAGACGGCTTCGTCGAGCTCGACGCCAAGGCCTGGTTCCTTCGACGGAATGACGTTGCCGTCCTGCCACTCGATCTTCTTCTTTAGCAGCTTTTCGTGAAAACCGTCCCACTGCTTCAGCGATTCCAGGATGAGGAAGTTGGGCAAGGTCACGGCTAGCTGGATGTTGGCCGCACCGACGATCGGCCCGCAATAGCAGTGCGGTGCGATCTGGATGTGATAGGCCTCGGCCATGGCGGCGATCTTCTTGGTTTCGAGAATACCGCCGGAGCGGCCGAGGTCAGGTTGCAAAATGGTCGCCGCGCGGTTCTCGATGACGCGGGCGAATTCGAACTTGGTCGTCAGCCGTTCGCCGGTGGCAATCGGGATCGACGTGCCACGCGCCACCTGTGCCATCACTTCCGGCATGTCGGGCGGCACCGGTTCCTCGAACCACAGCGGGTCGTAAGGTTCGATGGCGCGGGCCATGCGCAACGCGCCCGATGCGGTGAACTGGCCGTGCGTGCCGAACAGGATGTCAGCACTTGTGCCGACCGCCTCGCGGATCGCCTTGACCATGCGGGCGGAGAGATCGATGTCGACGAGACGCGGCTGGTGACCGTCAAAGGCGGTGTAGGGGCCGGCCGGATCGAGCTTGACGGCATTAAAACCCTGCTCGACATATTCGAGCGCGCATTCGGCCGCCATGTCAGGGTCGTTGTAGACGTTCTTGCCGCGTGCATCCTCGGAGTGGACGCTGCCGCTATGCGGGTAGAGGTAGGTATAGGAACGCAGCGTTTCGTGCACCTGCCCGCCGAGCAGCTTGTAGACCGGCTTGCCGGCCTCCTTGCCGATAATGTCCCAGCATGCCATTTCGAGCGCCGAGAAACAGCCCATGCCGGAAACGTCTGGGCGCTGGGTGAAGCCGGACGAATAGGCGCGGCGGAAGAAGTTCTCGATGTCGTGCGGATCGCGGCCGACGAGGTAGCGCTCGGCCATGTCCTCGACCATCCTGGCGGTGACATGGGCCGAGAAGGTGGCGTTGTAGGCCTCGCCATAGCCGACCACGCCGCCGTCGGTGGTGAGCTTGACGAAGATGAAATACTTGCCGCCGATGCCGGGCGGCGGATTGCCGACAACCCAGGTCTTCACCTCGGTGATTTTCATTTTTGATCCTCCAGAACCAGTTCGGCGCCCTTCCATCCGGTCATGATCGAGGCGGCGTTGGTGTTGCCGGTGATGTTATCGGGAAAGATCGAGGCGTCGATGACGCGCAAGCCGGCGAGGCCGTGAACTGTCAGGCGCGGGTCGACAACGGCGCGCGCAGCGTCCGGTCCCATGCGACATGTCGAGACCGGGTGGTAGACGGTGCCCGAACGTTTCCTGAAATCCTGAATGAGATCCGCGTCCGAGGTGATTGACGGGCCCGGCAAGACCTCTTCCTCGATGATCTCGGCCATCGCCGGCATGGCGGCGATCTTCCGGGTGAACTTCACCGCCGCCAGCATTTCGGCGATATCAGCCTCGGTCGAAAAGGCATTGGCGACGATCTTCGGATAATCGCGCGGATTGGCGGAGCGGATCATGATCTCGCCACGGCTCGATGGACGGCAGTTGGACAGGCCGATGGAAAAGCCCGGCCACGGATCTGGGGTCAGGATCGGGCGCTCTCCGCTCTTCGGGACGACGGTCGAGAACGCCTGGAAATAAAGCTGCATGTTGGGCCGTGAAAGAGCCGGGTCGGTGCGGAAAAAGCCGCCGGCATTGTTCATCGACAGCGACAGCGGGCCGGAGCGCAAGAGGACATATTGCATGCCGACCATGAGCTTGCCCCACCACGGGCGCAGAATCTGGTTGAGCGTCGGCAGCCGACCCTTGAAGGTGTAGTTGATGCCGACATGGTCCTGCAGGTTCGCCCCGACATTCTCATTGGCGTGGACGACGGGAATGCCGAGCGCGCCAAGGAGCGCCGACGGGCCGACCCCGGAAAGCTGAAGCAACTGGGGGGAATTGATCGAGCCGCCCGACAGGATGACCTCGCGGCCGGCGCGGGCAGTTTTCGTCTCACCGTTCTGCAGGTACTCGATGCCAACGGCGCGCTTGCCCTCGAACAGGATCCTGGTCACCAGCGCATTGATCTCGACGCGGACATTGTTTCGCTTCATCGCCGGCCGCAGGAAGGCGCGGGCAGCCGACATGCGGCGGCCGCTTTTGGTGGTGATCTGATAGATGCCGGCGCCTTCCTGGGAGGCGCCGTTGAAGTCCGGGTTGAACGGCAGGCCGGCCTGATTGGCGGCCGCCAGATAGCGCTTGGTGAGCGGATGGACTGAGGTCGAGCAGTCGGTGATGTGCAGCGGACCGCCAACACCGCGCCACTGGTCGGCGCCGGCCTGATTGTCTTCCAGCGCCTTGAAGGCAGGCAGCAGGTCATCGAAGCCCCAGCCGGGATTGCCGGCCGCTGCCCAAGCGTCGAAGTCCTCGCGCGCGCCGCGGATCCAGACCATGGCGTTGATCGAGCTCGAGCCGCCGAGCAGCTTGCCGCGCGGCCAGTGGTCGACATTGCCGGCGAGCCCCGGGTCCGGCTCGGTCTTGTAGTTCCAGTTGACCGCCGGGTCGAAGAAGGTCTTGCCGTAGCCGAGCGGCATCTGGACGTAGAAACGCCGGTCGGTGCCGCCGGCTTCGATCACCAACACCGAGAAGCGGCCGGAAGCCGACAGTCTTTCGGCCAGAACCGAACCGGCCGAGCCGGAGCCGACGATGATAAAATCATAGGTCTGCATGGTGGCTGCGGTCGGCTCCGAATTTTCGCTCAACCTAGACGCCGCAAGCCGCCGCGATCACCGGAGCTTGCGGCATCGCCTGTGAAAAAAGCGACCGGTACTTCGTTTGCATTCGGTGCCCTGCCTGAAGCGGCCTTTGCCTCATGGATAAGCGTCGGAGCATCATACGCCATCATCAGCATTTTGCTTGAAATCATAACGCATGATCGGGCGGGCTGGCACCCTGCGAGCGACGACCCTGAACCCGGCACGAGCGAAGGTGGAGGCGTATCCACTGCCGGAAGCGCTCGGCGATACATCGGCATCAAAAGGATAGGCCTCAAGCGAAGGGGCATCTGCGCGCCTTGCGGCTTCCAGCGCCGCTGCGATCAGGTGGGATGTGATGCCTTGCCGGCGGTATCCTTTTCTTACGTAGAGGCAGGACAAGGACCAGACCGGCGCATCATCCACCCGCTTGAGCTGCCACAGCCGATCGAGCCAGGGCACGGCATCGCGCGGTGTCACCTGGCACCAGCCGACAGCAGTACCGCCGTCGAAAGCAAGTACGCCTGGGGAGGGACCATGCTCGACGGCTTGCCGGAATGCGGCCTTGTTTTCCTCGCCTGGTCGCTTTCGATAAGAACTGCCGATACGCCCGTACATACACCAACAGCGACTGCAGACGGCGCTCTCCCTGAACAGGTCCTCGAGCGCGGGCCATAGATCTGGCGTCAGAGGGCGAGAGGTAAGTTTCATGTCAGCTGCCTTTCTCAACTCACCGTGCGCAGTTTAGCACCTGGCTGTGCGCGTTGACGCATCGGTGCCATCCCGATACGGGAGAAGATCGATATCGAGGGGATTTGGGCGCATGGTGCATTACGCGGACGGGCGGCCGATTGGCGATCTGACGCTGAGGACGCTGGCCATGCCTTCGGACGCCAATGCAGCGGGCGACATTTTTGGCGGCTGGGTGATGGCACAGATGGATCTTGCCTGCGGCATCCGCGCCGCCGAGCGCGCCAGGGGCCGCGTGGTGACGGCGGCGGTGAAGGAAATGTCGTTCGCCAAGGCGATGAAGATCGGCGACACGCTGTGCATCTATACGCATGTCGAGCGCGTCGGCCGCACCTCGATGACGCTCAAGGTCGAGGCATGGGCGCAGCGCTACCTCTCCGACCTGATGGAGAAGGTCACTCATGCCGATTTCGTCATGGTGGCGCTGGACGGCGAAGGCAAGCCGAAGGCCGTTCCGGCGGAAAACTGATCGGCTGGATGCAGTCAGCTTAAAGTCGAACGGCAATGCCGCTGCCAGCCTCTCGCAATGAGACGCGAACAGCGACGGTGTGTGATGCTTTTCATATTCGCGTTCGCACATTTCTGTGACCATGGCGGCAGGACATAGGGAAAAGACAATGCGTCAACGACTGCTGAACGGCGCATTGGCAGGCGCTTGCAGCCTTGTTCTGCCTGTTGGCCGGGACCGCCTAAACCGGGTCAAACGAGACGAGGCCGCAGCCCGTTGCGCCGCCGAAAACCACACCTTCAAGCGGCAAGCGACCAGGTGCGGATTCTGCGTTGTAACGACGTGCCACACCGGCGCGATGAGCGTGAGCAATTGCGGCGAAGGGGCGGCCTGCGCCATCGACGGCAAGGTCGTCAATCGGGCCCGAAATCGAAGCGGATCGAAAGCCATCTGCGGGCTGGAATGCAGATGCAGCCGTAGAACTACGCTACGCGCCGTGCGCAAACCCTTGCAGCGCGAGAGTTTCAGGCATGAAGCCCATCGAACCTCGCCCGCGCGGCCTTGACCCGCTCGGTGTTCTTGCGCGCCCAGTCGCCGAGCGCGCCGACCGGCACAAGAAGCTCGTAACCAAGGTCGGTCAGTTCGTAGTCGACGCGCGGCGGAATGGTCGGGAACACGGTGCGGGTGACGAAGCCGTCGCGCTCAAGCCCGCGCAATGTGGTGGTCAGCATCTTCTGCGAAATGCCGCCGACGGCGCTGCGCAATTCGTTGAAGCGCAGCGGCCCGTCACCGAGCTTGCCGACGACGAGTACGGTCCATTTGTCGCCGACGCGCTGCAGGATTTCCGAGATGGCGCGGCAGTCCTCGGTGCGGTGCGGGTGCCTTGGTAACAAAAAGGTGCCTCCTTGCGCCTCGTGAGCGTAGTCACTCATATAGCTCAGGTATCTAAACGATACCAGAAATTCGCCTGAAGGAGAGCCCCTCTATGTCCAAACCCAAAATCGCCATTGTCGTCGGTTCGACCCGCGCCGCACGATTTGCCGACGTTCCGACCCAGTGGATCGCCAAGATCGCCAAATCGCATGCCGATATCGACGTGGAAGTGGTCGATCTGCGCGACTTCCCGCTGCCGTTCTTCGATGAGGTCGCATCGTCCGCCTGGGCGCCGTCGCAGAATGAGGTGGCAAAGCGCTGGCAGAAGAAGGTCGCCGAGTTCGACGGCTTCATCTTCACTGCCGCCGAATACAACCATGGCCCGACGGCCGTGTTGAAGAACGCGATCGACTACGCCGCCAATGAATGGAACAAGAAGCCGGCCGGTTTCGTCGGCTATGGCAGCGTCGGTGGCGCGCGTGCCGTCGAGCAGCTCAGATTGCATGCCGTCGAGCTGCAGATGGCGCCGGTCAAGTCGGCAGTCCATATTGCCTGGGGCGATTTCCTTGCCGTCCGGCAAGGTGAAAAGAAGCTCGAGGAGCTCGAGCACCTGAACCAGGCGGCGACTGCACTGGTCAACGACGTTGCATGGTGGGCCAAAGTGCTGAAGGCGGCGCGTCAGGCCGACGTGGTGGCCGAGGAAGTCAAGGCGGCCTGAACCGCAGACCGGAACAATCCTCCCAAGGATTCCGGGGCGGCGCTTGCGTCGCCCCTTTTTTATTCAGGCGATGGCTGGCTGGCGCGCCTGCCGAGGCTTGATGATGCAATCGGTAACGCGGTCCATTTCGTTCAGCTCATCCGCATGGTGCTGGCCCCACTCACAGAGCGCCAAAAGGATAGGCTCGAGGCTGAGGCCAAGGCGCGTCGCCGAATATTCGACGCGCGAGGGAATCTCGGCAAAGATCTCGCGTCTGATAAGGCCGTGTTCTTCCATTTCGCGAAGCTGCTGGATCAGCACTTTCTGCGTGATATCAGGCACCAGCGTCTTCAGCACCGACAGCCGCCGGGGCCCGTCGAAGAGATGATAGAGAATGACGGCCTTCCATCGGCCCGAAATCACCTTCAGCGCGCGTTCCGCCGGCAGCATGGGCAGTCTTTTGGTTGGCAGCCTCTTGGTCGGCCCCCTTTTGGTCGGCATGGCCATGGTCACCTCCTGGTCAGCAGGGGACAAATGAGTGTGTAGTCGCGATCAGGCAGATAGTGGCAAACAGCAGCCGATGCCATAGCGACGGGTGCATGCCATGAGAGCCATTCAACTGAACCGTTTCGGCGGTCCCGACGTCCTGGAGATCGTCGAGATGCCGAAGCCGCTGCCGCAAGCAGGCGAGGTGCTGATCCGCGTTCATGCGGCCGGCGTGAATTTCTTTGAAGTGCTGATGCGCGGGGATCGCTACGCGGTGACGCCGCAATTGCCGATGGTCCTCGGCGTCGAGGCTGCCGGCACAGTGGAGGCGTTTGGTCAAGGCGTGGACAGCTCGCTGTTTGGGACACACGTCGCGGCGCCGCTGTTCGCTTCGAAGCGCTCGTTTGGCGGCTATGCCGACTATGTGACGATCGACGCAAAGCTGGCCGTGCCTTTGCCCGACGCGCTCTCGTTCGAAGACGCGACGGCCTTGATGGTGCAGGGGCTGACGGCCTTTCATCTGCTGCGGCAAAGCCCGCCCGCCGGCAAGTCCGTGCTGGTCACTGCAGCTGCCGGTGGTGTCGGCTCGTTGCTTGTCCAGCTCGCCAAACGCCAGGGCGCCAGGGCCGTGATCGCGGCCGCCGGCAGCAGGGCCAAGCTCGATCTTGCCCTGTCGCTTGGAGCCAATGCCGCGGTCGACTACGGCATGTCGGATTGGCCCATGCGTGTGCGGGAAGCGGCAGGCGGCGCCGGCGTCGATATAATCTACGACATTGTCGGCGGCTCAATGACGGCGGCGTCGCTGCAGGCTCTCGCGCCTAGCGGAGAGCTGGTCTTTGCGGCGCTGGGCAGATACGCGCTCGGCGCCTCGGAACTGGAAGCGATGATCACCCGGAACCAGTCCCTGCGAGGTTTTGCCCTGCTGCCGCTGCTCTCTGCCGATCGCCTCAGGGCCAGCCTGTCGGAGCTTTTCCAGCTGGCAGCCAGCGGCCAGCTTGTCGTGACGCAAGGCGGCCGCTACCCGCTCGACCAGGCCAACGAAGCGCACCGCTCGCTGGAGGAGCGCCGCTCGACCGGCAAGGTCGTGCTGATACCTTGATTGGTGTGGTCGATTAACTGCTCACAGGCCAATCGTGGAACCCGTCCGCTTGCGCAGCATCTCGGCCATTCAAGTTAGCTCGGCCACTGCCTTAAACCGGACAATATAGGCGACCGCGCTGGGGGCCGGCATCCGAAACCGGTCATTCCGGAAGCTTCTTAGAAGCGGACACTTAGGATTAGGAGTCGCCTATTGCAGTCCGATGCGTCCCGCGGCCGACGAAACCTCGGACAAGAAGCTAAACCGCGTTGGAGATCACATCGAAGCAGTCCAACCTCCGCCGGGACAACGGCTCCTGATAAATAGTCCACGCATCGCCGGTATCCCGCCAGCGCCTGGGAAAATTTCAGCCATTGCTCGGTCAGGAAGACGCAGGTGTTCCGTCAGCACGCCTTTTATGATTGATCGCACGTCCGTCGTAGCAGCCAAGTCTGTTCCGCCATGAAGCAGGTCGGGAGCAAGACCGGGCCAGCGATTGCCGACCCGCCCGCCGGCAACGGCGCCACCCATTAACAATGTGACACTCGCGGCCCCGTGATCAGTGCCGCCGTCGGTGTTGGGCACCACGGAACGGCCGAACTCCGTGACCACCAGCACCGCCGTCCTGTTCCAGGCAGGCCCGGACGCTTGGGCAAACGCAATGAGACCCCGCGCCAGCCCATTCAAACTCCGCGCCAGCCGTCCGAAGTCCGCTCCCTGCGCCACATGCGTGTCGAAGCCGGCCACCTCGAGCATCGCGATCCGTGGTCCGCCCGTAGCTGACAGGGCAAGCGCCGCGCTCCTGGCCGCGTCGCCGAAGCGAACCGCTTCGCATGCGGCATGTTGTTCCAGCAGGCTTTCGCTGTCCTTTCCGCCGGACGGCCAAGTGCCCTTGGCGCAGAGGCGGACGAGGTCGAGCCGAGGATTGGCCAACGCAAGATCGGCCAGCATGTCCATCGATCGATCGGCCGGTCTGGCCTGCCACACCGCCTTCTGCCGGCACGACAGTACAGACGAAGCCCGGTCGAGCCATCCGGCGCTGCCGCCGTCGATATCGCCGTCGAACAGCGCCGCCTGGGCGGCCACGTGGGACCGGCCCGCATCCGGAATGGCGGTCGCGGGCACGATGAGCAACTCGCCGCACGAGTAGTAGGGCAGGAGGGGCCCGAGCGCCGGATGAAGCGCGAAGAGCCCGTCGAGCTTGAGCATCTCGGCGACGCCGGAGTTCGGGAACGGCGCGAGGGGCCCGCGCGCCGAGGCAAAATGCGGATCGCCGTAGGGCGACACGGCAGCTAATGCATCGAGCCCGCCGCGCAGGTGGACGAGCAGAAGGCGAGGATCTTCGTCCACAGGCGAGGCACCGGCCAGACGCACGCTACCGAACGCGGACGCCAAGGCGAAACCTTGGAGCGCTGCTCTTCGGGTCAGTTGCATTTGGGCTCGTCCGAACTTGGGTTCACCGGCGTACCCGCGGTCATATACCCTACCAGATCCGTATTCGGGATAAGACCTCCCGTTATCAGCGCCTTGTTAGTCGGCTGCGCGTTGCGAACCAAAAGGCCGGCAAGTGCCGGGGCTGCGAAAGATGTGCCCGAACAGATGTTCCTCCGGAGCTTTCTGTTTGGGCTCTTCCACAGTGACAGGACATTGACGCCCGGTTCGGCATAGGACGCGCCGAACGCCCCCCCGCGCCATAGCGTGTCGCACCAGGCGTTGCTGATGCCTTGGCATTTCCCAGGAGTTGCCACCTGAATATATTCGCTGTTGGAAGCCGACACGCTGTATATCGCTCCCACCTTATTTCCTGTCGTCACAGGCGAAAAATAAGTCGCCGCATTGGCCGGGAAGTAGGACTGTACCCAAGGGCCCTCTTCGTCCTCCGGGGGGTTGCCCGCCGCTACGACAACGCGCACCTGGCGGTCGGCGATCTGATAAAGAAGGGCGTCGAGAAATTTAAGATCTTGCAGCATGCTTCCGCGTCTGGTGCTCTCCAGATATAATGCACCCCAACTCACGTTCAGAATATCCCCAGCGACCGCGTTGTCCCGAACATGGCGAAGGGCGAGAAGAGGCGGGCCGATAATTTCGGTCTTCCGCTTACTGAAGGCCTTTACGATCTTGAGCGGGGCGTCGGGGCTGACACCAATCAGACCTACATACTGGTTGCCCTGCTGGACACGCTTTCCCCCGATAACTGCTGCCACCATCGTCCCGTGCCCGACCTTGTCGTCGAGGGTCGACACGGTCTGGCATGGGCTGCTCGTGCAATCGATGGCTTCCTGAACCTTGAGGAGCCCCGCGGTGACAACGTTCCAATCCACTCCGCTGTCGATGATCCATACGGTGGGCGATCCTGAAGCCACCGGCTGTGGCGACCCGACGACCCTGCAGACGCTGGGAGGGACAATGTCCGCAGTCGGCGAGGTGCCCAAGAGTTCCGGCCCCTCGCAGGTGGCACCATCGAACAGGTTCACCACGAAAGGATCCGGCTCCTCATATCCCCTGGAGCGCAGCTCTTCGATCTCGCTCTCGGAAAAGGTCCCCGTCACGATGCTGATGCCGATATCCGGCATATCCACCGCTTCCAGCTTGCCCTTGCCTGCGAAGAACTTGTTCAGCGCGTCGACATCCCTGCGGAACTCCTCCGCCCTGGCGATGTCGACGATGAAAGTCTTTTCGATGTCACCGCTGTCGGTGAAGCCCTCCTGGCTTGACGCTTCCGGTCCCACTGTTCCGACAGCGGCGAGGAGACAGCCGATCAACAGCACACGAAGTTGAGCAAGTATCATCGTGCATCCTCCAGCTGTCGTTACTGATACCGCGAGGATCAGAATGCTCCCAATACGGTTTTCTGTCCACGAAAACATTGAGTCGATGCGAGCATGCCACCTGCGCACTGCTTGCGACAGATGCAAAATGCGTTTAGGCTATTTGCATTGACCTCGGAGGGGAGCCTCGGCGATGCCCAGGGCAGAATTGAAGCCAGATCGGCAAGTCCAAGAGATCGGCGCAGCGATTGTAGGCGCCTGGCTCAAGCTTTTGCCGGCCTCGTCACGTATCTTGTCCATGGATTCAACAAATCCTCTAACAATTACCATTGATCGGCAGATTTTCGCCGTAGGTGATACTATAAGACTTCGCCCGGAAGCAGGCCGTGCTATCGGCGACATCAGGGTCCGGACCGCCGCCGCCGGAACCGCGCCACATTCGCAGACACTGACGATAGAAGATCTGAATGGGCAGTCTATCAACTACGGGGATGACCCTCTCGACGGGGGCGACGCGATCCCGGATGCTGCCGCCTATGCGGACCTGAAGCGTGATCTCAAGATCGCGTTGGAAGACATCGTGAAAGCGGGAGTATCTGTCGAAGTTCACCTGGACGAACCGAACTTGATCAATGTGGTGGTGCCCCAGGTGCCGATGGGGGTCCTGACCCGCGGCGATCTGATCGATTATCTCCACGACTATCACAAATACGCCCAGGGCCGTCACTATCATGACGAGCTTGCCACCGCCGTGCTCTTCGGCTGCAGATAGGATTTAATTGCCTATTCCGGAAGCCCTGCTTCCCTCAAACCCTTCAGCAAAGTGTTGCGATCCTCCTGCAACCGGTAAGGTTCCTTGGTGGCAAAACGCAGCGCGGAAAAGTCCGGCGCGCCTTGGAGAACGAGGGAGGCATACGTCTTCGCCTCCGCGCTTCGCCCGAGCAGGGCGCTGGCGGCCGCGAGATAGGCCTTTACCCAAACCGGCATGGTGGACGAGCGGCTCAGCGCCACGATGGCTGGCTCCAGCCGGTGGGCGATGAAGAGTGCGAGGCCACGAAATGGCCAGTACCAGGATGGCTCATAAAGTGGATCAAGCACCTGCGCCCGTTCAAACCATTGCAGGGCGTGTTCCGGCTCGCCGGAGAAAGTATGGAAAGTGCCGAGATAGGAGACCTGCTCGGGATCGTTCGGATTGAGGTCGAGGGCTCGTGCATAGAGCTGGGCCGCCACCTCGAAATCCCCTAGGTGGATAAGCACCCAACCCAGAATGTTCAGGCAGACCGGATCATTGGGCGACAGCGCAACAGCCTTCTTGGCGATCGAGAGCGCTTCCTCCAGAAGCTCGTCCGACGGGCCCATGTCGCGGAACCACTCGAGTTGCTTGACATGGGCGAGCTTGGCGTGCGCTCGCCCATATGCCGGATCGAGCTCGATCGCTCGTCGGTACAATCGGCTTGCCTCCGCCTCGGCTGAGACATCTCCCAACGGCAAGGCGTTTGCGCGAAGCACGCATTCGTAGGCGGCGAGGTTCGCTGGTGGCTTGCGCCGCGCCTTCTCGGCGCCCGCTGCCTTCAAGCGACCGACGACGGTTCCGACGATCTTCCTAATGAGTTCGTCCTGCACGTCGAAGATGTCCTGCTCGTCGCTGTCGTAGTGTTCGGCCCACAGTCCGTCGCCGGAGGCTGCGTCGACGAGCTCGCAGGAAATGCGCATACGCTTCCCCATTCGACGGATTCGCCCTGCGATGACGAAATCCACCCGGAGGTCAGCAGCGAGCGTGGTGTGGTCGACGTCTCCGAGCCGCGTCGAGGAGTAAAGCGACGCCACCGAAAGCTGGGTGAATCGTGTCAGTTCGGTAATGAGGTCTTCGGTGAAGCCGTCACTGAAATAGGGCTGCACATCGCCAGCGCTCGCGAATGCGCGTACTAGGATCGATGGCTTGTTCGATCGTGGTGATTCGGAGCCTGATCGAGGTGAAGCCCCGCTAGGCTTATTGAAGAGCGAGTAGACCGCAACGGGATGTGGAATGTTCTTAAGGTGGAATTCGCCCGAATATTCAAACGGCAGTTGCAGCTTGTCGCGGACTTCTTCACATACTTTGGCGGAAAGACAGATCCCGCCAGGGGCTGAGATCTGTTCCAGTCGTGCGGCTACATTCACACCGTCGCCGAACACATCGCCGTCGCTATCGACAATGATGTCGCCGAAATTGACGCCGATCCGGAGCGACATGCCCGACGACCGCCCCAAAGACCGGCTGACGAGAAGCTCCTGGACTTCGACCGCACTTCGCACCGCCTCGACGGCGCTGGAGAACTCCGCGATGATCCCGTCGCCAGCCGTCCTCACCACCCTGCCGTCATGTTGGATGATTCTCGGTGCGATGTCGTCGCGCAGGAGATCCCTTACACGCGCGAATGTACCTTCCTCGTCCCCGGCCATCAAAGCTGAGTAGCCGACCACGTCGGCGGCCAATATGGCCGAAAGGCGCCGCTTGAGATTGTTCTTGCCCGCGTTCACCACACTACCTCGGCGGTCCGACGTCCGGCGTTTACTTTAGCATCTTGAAATATTCCGCGGCAGTTTGCATCAAGTAATCGCGCGTGTCAGCGTGTAAGCGCAAACACCGACCGGGGCTTAACAGACCGGGCGGCGTCGCTCTTGTTGAGAAGGTCGGTGATGGCGGACCACCAGGAGATTGAGCGATCTTCCAGCAGGTCAAGCCTGCTCTACGGCCCGGTGATGATTTCCGATCCGGCGCTAGGCTGTCCACTCACGGTCGCGGCCGGACGCGTGCGAGCCGCGCGCGAGGGCGACGAGACTTCGCGCTTCGTCTCGGGCTGGGGCGCCACCTTCGAAGAGGCGACACAAGGATGTCTCCGGGAGGCCGACGAAACTTATTTTGCCCAGGTGGTGCCTGAGGAACGAATCCTGCGGGCGAGCGCCGATGAAACGATCGGGCGACTAATCGAGCCTCCGACACTCACGCTCTTCAGTGAGGCCCAATATCGTGGTCGACTCGGCTGGAACCGGCATGTCGACGATCGTCACAGGGTTCCAAATCGATGGACGAGGTCAAGGCCACTCGACTGGATCAAGAGCAACGCCTGGCTTGGCACAGGTGAAGCATGGCTACCGGCAGGATTATGTTTTCTGGGATATCCACATGACAAGGAAGAGGCAGGCTTGCCTCTTTCGGACTCGAATGGCCTGGCCATCGGCACCAGTCTGGAGGACGCTGTCATTCGAGCTTTCGGCGAAGTTGTGGAGCGCGATGCAACCGCCATCTGGTGGTACAATCGATTGATTCTACCCCGGATAGACTTGCCCTCGTTGGCAGATGAGCTCGTGTCTCGATACGCCGAATGGCTGCGGACGAGGGACCGGGAATTGCGGCTTCTAAAACTGACACTCGATCTGCCCATCCCAGTAGTCGCCGCGATTTCCAATCACGTGCGGGGCGACGCTCCGGCTGCGGGTTTTGCGGCCGGAACGTCGTGGTCGCAGGCTGCCCAGCGGGCCGTCGGCGAACTCGCACAATGTGAGGCGAACCTCGCCTTGCTCGATGAGCGAGCCAGGCGATTTGGCATTTCAGACTTTACCGTCGGAGCGTTGCGCCTTTACAGGTGGCATTGCGAAGCGAATATCCGCCATCTTCCGCACCTGTCAGGCGGTCCCGTAATTTCTGTCTTACCAAACACATCGGAATTAGATTGCAATACGTGTGTAGAAATATGCCGTGAGCGGAAGCTGGAGCTTTTTGTGGTCACCTTGAGGCAGCACGACGAGTGGCCGCTTGTCCGTGTCTTTGTACCCGGCCTTCGGCCAACTAAACCCAGATTCGCTAGCGGCAGGCTCTATGATGTCCCGACCAGGCTTGAATTGAAGCATGCGTGCCACCTCTATGAGGCTCCCTTTCCGGTTTGATTTGCCTGAGATTGCGATGCGTGTCATGCAACCGAAGATCGTGCCCACTGGCGTGGTGTAGCTGACGGCATTGGTCGCCGTGCTCTCCGGCATGGGCCGGACTGATCAGCGCGCCAGTGGGCACGATCTGCGGCATTTGGCAGATATCGCTTCTCGGATGGTTGCCGCCGCGCACATGATCCTCTGTGAGGCACAATCAGGATCAGTCGATAACCTGCGCAGTTACGGGTCGCGTTATTGAACTGACCTGGATAGTTGGCTGTCGGGTAACGTCTTTGTGGCTCAAGTTGAACGTTGACCTTTCGTGGAGCGCGACCATGATCGCCGACCGTTTCATCCCGTGAGTACAGCGTTGCAATATGACTGAGCCTTTCCAATCCTTTTTGCAGCGTTGCGTTTCGGTCGATCTGGAAGTGGATCCTGCAACCGCTACCATCTTCGCTTTTGCGGCGGTGCGTGATGACGCTCGTCCCTCAATCCTCGCCAAGAAACGCGATCTCGATAAGGCCCTTGATCGTCTGGGAGCAGAGTCAGCCGCGGCCGAGCATCTACTCGGCCACAACATCATTCGACATGACTTGCCGCATCTGGTCGCATTGCGGCCTGGACTCGCGAATATTTTTCGATCGCCGATCGACACCCTATGGCTCAATCCGCTCGCATTTCCGCGCAATCCCTACCACCACCTGGTCAAGCACTACCATGACGGGCGCCTGCAAGCGGGCCACGTCAACGATCCGGAAATGGATGCGCGACTGGTGTTTCAGGTGCTGCGCAATCAACTGGCGGCTTTGACGCAGCAGAATGCCGACCAGCCCGATGCCGTAGCAGCCTTTCATTTCCTTGCTACGAGAATGGAAAACCCAGGTGGGTTCGACGCAGTGTTCCAGGAGGTTCGGGGAGCTCCTGCGCCGGGACCTCTTGCGGCGAGAGAAGCGATTTCCCGGCTGCTGGCGGGGCGTGCCTGCGAGAGGCGGGTCGAGCAGACGCTGAGCCGCCTTTCGAACCCGCAGCTCGGATGGCCCATGGCCTATGCCTTGTCCTGGATCCTGGTCGCGGGCGGGGATTCCGTCATGCCGCCCTGGGTGCGGGCGCAGTTCCGCGAGGCTGCACTGATCGTGCGGCAGCTGCGCGATACCAATTGCGAAAGCCCGGATTGCGCCTGGTGCAGCGAGAAAAACGACCCGGTCCGCGCGCTGTCGCGCTGGTTCGGGTTCAATGCCTTCCGAGCGGAGCCGGTGGACGATATGGGCCGCCCCCTGCAGGAGCGAATCGTCGATGAGGCGATGCGCGGGGCGAGCGTCCTCGGGATCCTGCCGACCGGCACCGGCAAATCGGTCTGCTACCAAATTCCCGCCCTGTCGAAATTCGACAAGACTGGGGCGCTGACAGTAGTGATCTCTCCGCTGGTCGCGCTGATGGCCGATCAGGTGCAGGGCATGGCGCGGGCGGGCATTTCCTCGGCCGTAACCGTCAACGGAATGCTGTCGATGCCCGAGCGGCAGGATGCGCTGGACCGCGTGCGTATGGGCGAGGCGGCAATGCTGCTGATCTCGCCCGAGCAATTGCGCAGCAACTCGGTCCGCTCGGTTCTGGCACAGCGTGAAATCGGGCTCTGGGTGCTGGACGAGGCGCATTGCGTGTCGAAATGGGGCCACGATTTTCGGCCCGACTACCGCTATATCAGCCGCTTCATCAAGGAATCCGTAGGGGATGAAGCTGCTGCCCCGGTGCTTTGTCTGACCGCCACCGCCAAGCCCGAAGTGGTGCGCGACATCCGCGACCATTTCCAATCACGTCTAGAGCGCGAACTGATGCTGCTGGACGGCGGCGCGGTGCGCACCAATCTCAGCTTCGAGGTCCGGCCGACGCAGCCCGGCACCAAGCTGGCCGATATCCTCGACGTGATCGAGGCCAAGCTGCCACAGGACGGCGCTTCGGGCGCGGTGGTCTACTGTGCCACCCGCAGCGAGACGCAACGCGTCGCCGATTTCCTCAAACAGCAGGGTCTGTCGGCGGAACGGTTCCACGCCGGTCTGACGCCCGAGGAAAAGCGCGACATTCAGGAACGCTTCCGCATCGGCGAACTGCGCATTATCGCCGCGACCAACGCTTTCGGCATGGGGATCGACAAGCCCGATATCCGGCTGGTGGTGCATGGCGATATTCCCGGATCATTGGAGAATTACCTGCAGGAAGCCGGCCGAGCGGGCCGCGATCGCGCGCATGCCAATTGCGTCCTGCTGTTCGCCGTCGAGGATGTCGAGCGCCAGTTCTCGCTTTCTGCGCGCTCGCGCCTGGCCCGGCACGAAATCGGTGCCATCCTCAAGGCCCTGCGGCGGCTGGACGAGCGGACGAAGAAGACCGGCACCGTGGTCGCCACCCCAGGCGAAGTTGTGCGAGCCGAACGCGATCAGGCGTTCGAGCGCGACAGCGCCACCGACGACACGAGAGTGAAAACCGCGGTGTCCTGGCTGGAAGAGGCCACGCTCCTGAGCCGCGACGAAAACCGAGTTCAGGTCTTCCCCTCATCCCTTAGAATCCGCAACCTGGAAAAAGTCGAGGCGATCCTGGCCAAGGCCATGATCACCGGCACCCGTAGCAAGCAGCTTCTGGATATTACCCGCCACCTGATGAACGCGCCCCCCGATCATGGCATTTCCACCGATGAGCTGGTCGGGATTAGCGGATTGACAGGGGGTATGCTGAACAAGGCGATGGCGGATCTCGAGGCGCTCGGGATCGCCCGCAACGACGTCGTGGTCACGATCTTTGTCCATGTCGCCGTCGAGGGTCATTCGCAGCAGCGGCTGGCGCAGGCCGCACGGCTTGAAACCGCGCTGATCACCCTGATGCGCGAGGCCGCCCCCGATGCCGAAGGTGCCGGAGGCATTCCCCTGCATCTGGCCGAAACCTGTCAGGCGCTCCGCAATCAGGGGCACAGCGCAGTGCGACCCGACATCGTGGAAAAGCTGCTGCGCAGCATGGGCCGTGACGGGCGCGATCAGGATGGTGGCAAGGGCAATCTGCGGCTGCGCAAGGCTTCGCGCAACACATTGATGGTAACACTGCAACGGACCTGGCAGGCACTGGAACAGACGGCAACCCTACGGCAGCAGAGCGCCGAACTGTTGCTGGGACATCTTCTGGGCAAGCTGCCGAAGGGCAGCCACGGCAAGGACATCCAGGTGGAAACCACCATGGGCGATCTGCTCGCCACCCTGACCGGAGACGCCCTGCTGCGCGGCGGCGGCATTCAGGACATGACCAAGCTGATGGACCGCGCACTTCTGTGGCTGCACGAGCAGGAGGTCGTGACGCTAGGCAAGGGGCTGACGATCTTTCGGCCGGCGATGACGGTCCATCTGAACCCCTCGGGCGGCCAGTTCACCGCGAAGGATTTTGTAGCCCTCGAGGAACACTACGCCGAGCAGACGATCCAGACCCATGTGATGGCGGCCTATGCCGAAAAGGGCCTTGCCGCGATGGATCAGGCGCTGCGGCTGTCCGAGGACTACTTCGTGCTCGAGCGCGACGCCTTCCTGCGCCGCTGGATGCCCGGCAAGGGCGGCGAGATCCGGCGTCAAACCACCGGCACCTCCTGGAAAGCGATCGTTGAGGCACTGAAGAACCCAGTTCAGCAAGAGATCGTCGCCGACGACCGCGAACAGACCAGCGTCCTGGTCCTTGCAGGACCGGGTTCGGGTAAGACGCGCGTTCTGGTGCACCGCATCGCCTATCTCATCCGGGTCCGTCGCGAGGATCCGCGCGGCATCCTCGTGCTGACTTACAACCGTCATGCCGCCGCCGAGATACGCATCCGGCTCCGCCACCTGATCGGCGATGACGCGAATGCGGTGACCATATCCACATGCCACGCCCTCGCCATGCGGCTGGTGGGGGCGAGCTTTGCAGGAAGTGCGAACGAGACGACGCACGACTTCGACGGGATCGTCATGGAGGCCGTGCGCCAGTTGAACGGCGAAGGGCTCAGCAAGCCGGAGGCGGAGACACAACGCGACACCCTGATCCATGGTTATCGCTGGATTCTGGTGGACGAGTATCAGGACATCGGCCCTGAGGAATACGCGCTGATCTCCGCCGTTGCGGGCCGCTCCCTGGACGATCCGGACCTTCGGCTCAGCCTTTTTGCGGTGGGCGATGACGATCAGAACATCTACGCCTTCGCCGGTGCGTCCATCCGCTTCATCCGGCAGTTCGAGGCCGACTATCGTGCACGACCGCAATTCCTGGTCGAGAATTACCGTTCAACCGGACATATCATTGCGGCGGCCAACGCAGTCATTGCGCCCGCCGCTGACCGCATGAAAGCGGGACACGACATTGCCATAGATCGCAAGCGCAGCGTAGCGCCGCCCGGCGGAGACATGGCGGCGCTCGATCCGGTTGCGCAAGGGCGAGTGCATGTGCTGGACTGCCGAGCCGGTGACGTGGCGCAGGCCATGGCCGCGATGGATGAACTCGTCCGGCTTTCGCGCCTTGATCCGGAGTGGAGCTGGTCGCGCGCCGCGATCATCGCGCGCGACTGGCGGCGGCTGGCTTCGGTGCGGGCCTATGCCGAAACGCTTGGCATCCCCGTGGAGATGGCAAACGAGAGCCTGCCCAGCATCTGGCGCCTGCGCGAGATGCAGCAGTTCATCGACACACTGCGCCGCGATAATACCCATCTGCTGGCCGTCCGTGATCTGGTGGATATGCTGAACGCGATACCGTCCAACCGCTGGACGGATCTGATCGCCGAAGGCATCGCCGCGCTTGCAAAGGAGCTTGCGAACAAGACCATGCCCGTGCCGGACCTTGTCGAGTGGTTCGCTGAGTGGGCCAATGATGCCCGCAGCGATCAGCGCGCGCTGCTGCTGCTGACGGCGCATCGATCGAAAGGCCTGGAATTCGAGGATGTCGTCATCCTGAATGGCGGTTGGGACAAGCCTTCCCAAGGCGAGGACCACGATGCGCCGCGCCGCCTGTTCTATGTCGCCATGACCCGGGCGCGACGCAGCCTCGCGATCATTGCTCAAGGTCAGCATCCGTTCGTCCAGCAGGAAGAAGAGCATGTGCTGCGCCGAGCCGCGCCGGCTGTCGCCGACGGCGTCGCTCTTCCGACCGCGCTGTACCAGGTGCCGAACCTTAAGACCGTGGACCTGTCATGGGCAGGGCGTCTCAGGCCGGGCAATCCCTCCCTCGCCGCCATCTCGGCGGCGAAAGCAGGAGATCCGATTCAGATCGTGCGCGATGGCCCGCTCTGGATGATACAGGACAAACAAGGGCAGGCCCTCGGACGCATGGCCAGAAGCTGGTCGCCTCCCGAAGGCCTCAGCTTCCTGCGCGGCGAGGTCGGTGCCATCGTGCGCTGGCGCAAGTCCGATAATCTGGAAGAGTTCCGGGTGCACCTTCACCGAGATGTCTGGGAAGCAGTTCTGCCGGAGCTTGTATTCGGCTGACGGTTTGCCCGCAGGGACGGTGGGTCGACTAGGACAGCTTCACCCAGGTGCTTAACATTGTACGATGGGTTGATATCGCGCATTGCTCATGGACAAACGGCAAAATCTCTTGTCTGAGCCAGTTTGAGACCTCACCAGCGGCAGCAGCTTAACTCCTTGATGGAGCTTGCCGTTGGGACTGGAGCAAGATGAGATTCCCCGCCGCCGAGTATGACCGCGGGCTGGAAGAGTCGAGCGATGTCAGGCGAGCTTCCTGAGAAGGAAAACATCGTTGCTCGCCATGTCGTTCAGTGAGCACCTCAATACCAACTGAAGTTCCAGCTCTTGAACACTGCGGACGCTGACAGAAAGTCCATCCATAGACAGCCGCTCCAGAATATCCATTCCGTAACGGCGAAGGTGGTCTTCCTGATAGTAGACCCGCACGCGTTCGGAAGTTGGGAGGTCGCCTTCGATGGTTTTAGATCCCCAAAGAGGTACCTGAATCACGGCGATGCCGTTTGGGGCGAGGATACGGCGGATTTCGCTCAGAGCCCTTCGGTCATCAGGGACGTGTTCAAGAACGTGCGAGCACCAGATGAGATCGTAGGTGTTGTCCTCAAACGGCATGTCCTGAATGTCAACCTTATGCATAACTTGCGGATCCATAAGATCGGCAGTGTGGTACTCAGTGCAACTTCGCTGGAGCCATTTCTGGATCTCTGGTTCGGGAGCGAAGTGCAGAATTTTATCTATCTTGGCCGGGAGGGAATCCTTCAGAAGGATGTAAGCTAGCCTGTGACGCTCCGCGGACCAGCATGATGGGCATCGAGCGTCAAACCGGAAGAACGGGCCAGGTTTACCGGCAGAAAATTGGAATCCCGTCCACCCACACAAGGGGCAATGCCTGTGTTCACGAACCTTGCTCAATCCTCTCAGCGTCGCAGCATGTGTCCGATTAAGGGCCACGATTTGAATCCGTTTCAACGTCGATTGAAGACTCATGAGGACCTCCCGCAAGCCACGCCGCTCGCACTTTGACACTGGAGTCGGCGACAATAAAGGAATTGCTTGCAGCGTTTTGCTGAGATTTCACCCCAATCCCGCTAACCATCAGTGATGATGTGGTTGCGCCATTCCGGACCTACACGGTGGGCGGTCGTATCTTGCCCCGAACGGTGCCGGCAGACCTGCACCGATCTTAGGACGGACACGTGTGTGTGGCGGATAACGGCTTCGGGTCATGGGCGTGAGTTCGACCGAGGGCGAGCGAACTGCCGCAAGGGGGCCATCGGCTGAATGGCCGCATGTCGATAACTTCGTCCCGGAAGCGGCCAGTCCGCTCCCGTGAAGAGCAGCCACGGCGCTTACGCCATAATGGCCAAAGCGTCCGCGAAGAAGCTTTCGCCGCCGAAATTCCCTGATTTGAGAGCCAGCACCATGTCGCCGTGGCGACCTCCGATACTGTGCAAGACGGGCACGCCCGCAACGATTTCCTGCCCGAGGCTAAATGCGGGAATGGCAAGCCGGTCGACCACCGCGCCGGATGTCTCTCCGCCCGCTACGATCAGCCGGCGCACGCCCCGTTCCACCAGGCCTTCGGCAATCGCCGCGAGGGATCGTTCAATGACCTGGCCGACCGCGTCGCGTCCGTAGCGGGTTTGGAGCCTTGATACATCATCCGGATTCGAGCTGCTGGCGATGATGACGGGAGTTCGGGCCATCCGCTCGGCCGCCCAATCGAGGGCAAGCTGGGCCTCCTGCCGCCCGTTCATAAGCTTTTCCGGATCGAGCCGCAGGACGGGCATTGTCTGCTCGGCTTTGGCGATCTGTTTCAAGGTCGCCTGCGAGCAGCTTCCGGCAAGAATAGCTGCTGGTCCTGTGAACGGTCTGCCGTAAACAGCGGTCCTCTCGTGGCGACGTACGGTGCCCGCCGCGATCAGGCCGCGGGCAAGACCCAATCCCAAACCCGAGGCTCCGATCGACAATCGCTGACGAAGCGCCGCCGCGCCAATTGCTTCGAGGTCGCTCTCGAACACGGCATCGGTGATGGCCGCTCCGTTCCCATCGGAGGCCAGCTGTGCCAGCCGCTCGACGATCGCCTCCGCGCCGCGCGCAACGATTGCAAGATCGACGAGTCCAACCGCCGCAGCACTCTGCCGAGCCAGAACGCGGACCAGGTTGGCATCGTGCATGGGGTTGAGCGGATGATCCTTAAGAGGGCTTTCATTGAGCGGCGTCGCACCGACGAACAGATTGCCCTGATAGACGGTGCGACCGGTCTGCGGAAAGGCCGGCGTCACCAGCACCGTTGTTTCACCGACATCGGCGCGCAAGGAATCGAGCACCGGGCCGATATTGCCCTTGTCGGTCGAATCGAAGGTGGAACAGATCTTGTACATGACATGATCGGCGCCGCGCTCTCGCAGCCAGCGATCAGAGGCACGGGCTCGTTCGACCGCCTCGGATGCGGCGATCGACCGGATCTTCAGCGAAACGACGATCGCATCGACTTCGGGCAAAGCCAGGTCGTCCGTGGGAATTCCGATGGTCTGGATCGTACGCAGGCCCTCTTTGGCCAGTGTGTTCGCCAGATCCGAGGCACCGGTGTAATCGTCCGCGATGCAGCCGAGCGAGAGCGTCATGGTAGAACTCCACGTTTGGCACCGGAAATTGGGCGCTGGCGCTCGCCGCTATAGCGAGCGAGCCAGCCAAGCCCATCGAGCGTCTTCCTGCTCGGCCGGTATTCGCAGCCGACAAAGCCGGCATATCCTAGCCGGTCCAGCTCGTCGAAAATGAAGTGATCATCGAGTTCCCCTGTCGCCGGTTCATGCCGCGATGGCACGCTGGCGATCTGGATGTGACCAATGAGCGGCATCAGCCGGCGAAGCGCCATGGTGACGTCACCATGCATGATCTGGCGATGGTAGACGTCGAATTGCAGCTTGAGATTGGGTAGCGCCAGATCGCCGACAAGAGCTTCTGCGAAGCCGAAGTCGTTGAGGAAGTAACCCGGCATGTCACGGCTGTTGATCGGCTCGATCAAGAGATCGATGCCTCGGTCGGCGAGTTTTCCGGCCGTCCAGACGATGGCCTTCCGGTAGGCATCGACAGCGTCCTTGTCGTCGCGAGAGGCAATCCCCGACATGAGATGAAGGCGCCTGACGCCGGTCGCCTCTGCGTAGGAGAGCGCTGTTTCAACGCCGACCTGGAGCTCGTCGAACCGTCCCGGCAGGGAGGCCAGTCCACGCTCGCCGCCAGCCCAGTTACCGGGCGGCATGTTGAACAGGACCTGGCATAGACCGTTCTTTGCGAGGCGCTCGGCGATCGCATCGGGTCTATGCTCGTAAGGGAAAAGGAACTCGACCGCTTCGAAGCCGGCATCGGCGGCGGCGGCGAACCGGTCGAGGAACGGCCATTCGTTGAACATCATGGTGAGATTGGCGGCGAAGCGGGGCATTGGCTGGGTCCGGTCCTGGTCAGGTTTGCGGTTCGCCGGGCAAGTCCGTGCCCGTGATTTTTGCGTAGAGGCGGGCGACCGAGGCATCGTCATCGCGCCCCATACCGGCCGCCGAGGTCATCAGGAACATCTGCAGCGCTGCGGCCGCCACAGGCACGGGGAACTTCGTGCTGCGCGCCATGTCCTGGATGATACCGAGATCCTTGACGAAAATGTCGACGGCGCTGCGAGGGGCATAGTCGCCGTCGAGCACGTGCGGAACGCGGTTCTCGAACATCCATGAATTGCCGGCCGAGGCGGTGATGACCTCATAGACCTTGCGAATATCGAGCCCTTGCCGAGCGGCAAAGGCGACGGCTTCGCTCGCTGCCGCGATATGCACACCGGCGAGCAACTGGTTTATCATCTTGAATGCGGCGCCGACGCCCGGTTCATCTCCAAGCTCATAAAGCTTGGCTGCCATCGCGTCGAGTGCGGGCCGCGCCCTGGCAAAGGCGGCAGCGCTGCCGGAGGCCAGAACGGTGAGGGCGCCTTCTGCCGCGCGGACCGACCCGCCACTGATTGGCGCGTCGAGATAGAGCCGCCCGGTGGTTTCCAGCCGGGCGGCCAGATTGCGTGCAACGTCAGGATCCATGGTGGCTGAGGAGACGAACACCGCGCCCTCTGGCATGGTTTCGGCCACCCCATCGGCGCCAAAGAGGATGGCTTCGGTCTGCGCCGCATTAACGACGACGCAAACCACGACGTCCGCGGCTTGGGCGGCCTGGGCGGGGGTTTGTGCTCCCCGCCCGCCGGTGGCGACAAAGCGCGCCACCATCTGGTCGTTGACGTCGAAGCCCGTCACCTCGAACCCGGCGCGGCAAAGCGACGTCGCCATGCCGAACCCCATCGAACCGAGGCCGATAACCGCGACCCGCAGTGTGGTTGCAGCTGGGATATCCTTCTGATCGGCGTTGGTTGTCATAGTGGAAACTCCTTGCATGAGGCGGTTTGGCTAGCGGTTGACCAGTTTGGGCGGGACTGTCAGCACCAGGATCGCGCCGACCACCAGGATTGCGGCCAGGGCGTACATGCCGACCTGGGTCGTTCCGGTCAGATCCTTGAGATAGCCAACGAGATATGGGCTGACGAAGCCGGCAAGATTTCCGACCGAATTGATGAGCGCAATACCAGCCGCGGCACCAGTTCCGCCGAGGAACGCTGTGGGCAGTGACCAGAACAGCGGCGCACACGTGATCGCACCCGCTGCGGCCAGCGACAAAAAGGCAATCGCGATGGTGGGATCGGGCGAGGTGGCTGCGACCACAAAGCCGACTGCTCCAAAGAGAGCCGGAACCACCAGGTGCCAGCGGCGCTCGCGATATCTGTCGGCGCTGCGGCCAAAACAGTTCATGGCGATTACAGCGCAGATAAACGGGATTGCGCTGATCAGTCCGATGTTGAGGTTGCCGGCGACGCCCGTCGCCTTGACCAGCGTGGGCATCCAGAACGTCAATCCGTACTGGCCCATCACGAAGCAGAAATAGATCAGACACATCAGCCAGATCCGGGGATCGCGGAATATGCCGGCGACGGAGTGTGAGCGTTCCTTGCCGTGCTCTTCCTGGGCGATCTCTCGCTCGATTGCCTGCTTCTCCGCTTCACTCAGCCACTTGGCATGACGGATGCCGTTGTCAAGGAAGAAAAAGACTGCGATGCCGAGCAGGATTGCGGGAACCGCTTCGATCAGGAACATCCACTGCCAGCCGGCAAGGCCGTTGCTGCCATGGAACGAATCCATGATCCAGCCGGAAAGCGGATTGCCGAAAATCCCGGAGATGGGGATCGCGGACATGAATATCGCGATGATCTTGGCGCGGCGGTGCGAGGGATACCAATAGGTGAGGAAGAGGATGATACCGGGGTAGAAACCAGCCTCGGCGACACCGAGCAGGAAGCGCAGCAGGTAGAACATCGGGGCAGATGCAGTGAACATGAAACCGGCTGAAATCAGGCCCCAGGTGATCATTATGCGGGCGATCCAGACGCGTGCCCCTACCTTGTGCAGGATGACGTTGCTCGGGACCTCGAACAGGAAATAGCCGATGAAGAAGATGCCGGCGCCAAGGCCGTAGACGGTTTCACTGAAGGCAAGGTCGGTCGACATTTGCAGCTTGGCAAAGCCGACATTGACCCGATCGAGGTACGCAACGACATAGCACAGCATCAGAAACGGCACGATGCGCCAGAAGACTTTGCCGTAGGCCTTCCTTTTGATGTCGTCTTCTGCTCCGGCCTCCGCCGGAAGCGTCGGGGTGAGTATCGTCATCTGTTTCCTCCCAAGTGTAAGGGTGGTCCCTCAAGGTCTCACGCCCCCTGGCTGGATTTTGGCAGCGCTTGCATAGTCCGATACACGAGAATGGCAGCGCTGCCAAACGAAAAGTGGCAGCGCTGCCAAATTTTGTTGAGTGCAGCGCCTGAATGTGACAAAAGAAGCGTCAGGAACTAGCGTCGTACCGACGCATCGAGCCGAGAAACCGGAATGCAGAGCGAAACAGAAGACGGTACGCAAACCGGCGCGATGATAACCCTCACCGACGTTGCGCGCGCGGCTGGCGTCGGCGAAAGCACTGCTTCGCGCGTGTTGCGCGGGCATGGTTCCTTCTCAACCAAGACACGCGAGAGTGTACTCACTGCCGCGCGGAGCCTCGGTTATGTGCCAAACCGGATCGCGGGAACCCTGGCCTCCATGGGGTCCAAGCTCGTCGGCGTCGTCATTCCTTCGCTAAGCAATATCGTCTTTCCGGATGTGCTGCGCGGCGCCAATACAGTACTGGTCGGAGCCGGCTTCCAACCTGTCGTCGCAGTGACAGACTACGATCCGGAGCGGGAGGAGAGCGTCATCGAGTCACTCCTCAGCTGGCGTCCAGCCGGGATGATGGTAGCGGGGCTCGAGCATACCGAGCGCACCGGCGCCATGCTGCGGAACGCCCGCATCAGAGTGGCCGAATTGCTCGATACCGATGGCGAGGGCATCGACATCGTCGTGGGCTTTTCCAACCGCAAGGCAGGCCGGGTAAGCGCTCAGCATTTGATGTCGCGCGGCTATCGCTGCATCGGCTACGTCGGCCACGACCTCAGCCTGGACCTTCGCGCGGCCAAGCGTTTCGCAGCGTTTCGCGCGGCCCTGGGCGAAGCCGGGCTGAGCGTCATCGGAGAAGAAATCATTCCTGCCGCATCCTCGATCGAAGCCGGGCGCGACGGGCTGGCTCGATTGCTGGAGCGTTGTCCCGATCTGGATGCGGTTTACTTCTCCAACGACGACATGGCGATCGGCGGCTATTTCCACTGTCTCGCTCGCGGCATCACCATACCCGACCGGCTGGCGATCTTCGGCTACAACGGTCTCGATGTAGCCAGAAGTGCGCCGCAGCCACTTTCGACCATCCTGACGCCGCGAGTGACCGTCGGTGAGATCGGAGCACGGCTCGTCTGCTCCGACGGACCATCCGCAGTGGTTGATATCGGATTTGAGCTGATTGAAGGAGCGACGACGTGACTGAAACCAAGCTGAGGGACGATATCTGCCGCTTCGGACGTTCGTTGTTCGAGCGCGGGCTGACGCCGGGATCGTCAGGCAATATCAGCCTGCGGCTCGATGATGGCGGCTGGCTGGTCACACCCACAAATGCCTCGCTAGGATTCCTGGATCCTGCCCGAATTTCACGCCTCGATGCGCAAGGCCGGCTGACCTCTGGCGATGCGCCGACCAAGGAAATTCCATTGCATACTGCGCTCTATCAGACGAGGGCAGAGGCGCGCGCCATCGTGCACCTGCACTCGACCCACGCAGTCGCCCTTTCCATGCTGCCGGAAATAGATCCCAAGGCGGTGCTGCCGCCGATGACGCCCTACTATCTGATGCGCGCCGGACACACCGCGCTGGTGTCCTACCATCGGCCAGGCGACCCGGCGGTTGTCGCTGCGATCAAGGGCCTTGCCGGGCGCTACTCCTCGGTGCTGCTGGCAAACCACGGTCCCGTGGTCGCGGGCGAAACGCTCGAGGCCGCCGTATTCGCTACCGAGGAGCTGGAAGAAACCGCAAAGCTCTATCTGCTGTTACGCGGCCTCAACCCCCGCTACCTGTCGCCGGAACAGGTCGCCGATTTGGTGCGGGTTTTCGGGATATCCTTGCCGGAGCAGGACGGGCACCACCATTAGCATACCCTCAGCGCGTGCGTGATGTTATCTCACGGTATGAGAGTAGTGCGTAGATAAAGGTCAATGTCCCGGCAAGTTCGAGACCTTCTTCGATGTTCGCCAGAATGCGATAGCGCAAGGATTCCATACCTTCCGCCTCTGCAACGCTGCCGCCGACCATTTCAAACCCGACCGCTCCGCCAAGAAACAGCGCCGCCGAAACCGCCAACAGCACGGCCAGCGATGTCGGGAAAGAGCGGATGAATGGAACAAAGGCAGCTAGCCCCACCAAGCTAAGGATGCCTGCCGGCGCTGCCCATGCAAAATACAGCAGGCCCGTATTGGTTGACCTCGCAGCCAACGCAGCGGATAGCTTCTCATGAAGGCCCGTGAATTCATCGAAAGAAAGAAGCAGGAACAGGAAGCCTAAGAAGTACCAATGCCAGGTGAACCGACTGCTACGGCCCGCCGCATCGTCTCCGCATTGAAATAGTAGACCGCTGCAGAAAAATAGCACCAGCACGGAGACCCAAGTGAACGCGCTCCGTTCCACATCGACATCAAGGAGCCATATTTTTGTCGACAGGTCCGGCTCCTGTCCAGCGTACAAGCTTAAATCTTGTGCAAAACTTGCACAAAGTATCAGCAGAGATAATACTGCAACTAGGGCGAGTATCGGTCTCCATTCGCTGAACAGAAGCGGGGCTTCCTTTTCCATCCTTGCTATTGTCACAAAAGTGTCACATAACGATTAGCAACTTGTCAACCATTGGCGTTCCAATGCGCAGCGACGGAAACAAGTTCGAGTCATTACTCGGCGCAGGTTTGCTTGCTCTCCTGTTGGCGTTGGCCGGGCTCATCGTTTTCTACGAGGTCGAGGTGGTATTTCCGTTGGGGTGACGCGTTGCCAACGATGGCGCCGACCGCCGTCACGAAGGGCATAAGTGCCCTCTCGGCTCCTCCAGAAGCCGCTTGAACTGCTTGTTGTCCAAGAGCCCGCGCAACGTCCAGATGCAGGCTCTTTCAGTTGAGATCAGCGCTCGATCGAGGCGAAACGGACCGTTCCGTGGTGCCTCTTCACCTCGACACGCTTGTCACCGCACGATTTCGCGGTGACCGCCGGGCAGGCGGGTAGCGATGAGCTTGTCGATGCGGCGGCCGTCGAGGTCGACGACCTCGAAGCGCCAGCCCTGCGCATCCACGCATTCGCCGGTCGTCGGCAGATGGTGCATGTGCGACAGCACGTAACCGGCGACGGTCTCGTAGTCGCGGTTCTCGGGCAGGTCGATGCCGAGAACGTCCGCCATCTCGTCGGCCTGCATGTAGCCGGCGAGCAGCCATGAGCCGTCCTCGCGCTTGACGGCGTTTTCCTCATCACCGGCGTCGAGGTCCGCCCGGAAGACGCCGGTGATGGCTTCCAATATGTCCGCAGGGGTGACGATGCCTTCGAAATGGCCGTATTCGTCATGGACCAGCGCCATCGGCACGTTGGACCCCTTGAGTGTCGAAAGGACATCCAGCGCGTCGGCCTGGTCATGGACAATGGGAGCGGTGCGCACGTGCCGGCGCGGGTCGAGTGCGCGACCGCCAAGCATCGCGGCCAGCACGTCGCGGGTCTGGACGACGCCGATCATGGCGTCGACACTGCCATCGCCGGCTGGCAGGCGCGAATGCTGGGTCTCCATCAGGAGTTTGCGGATCGCCGTGTCGTCGGACTCCAGGTTGATCCAGTCGACCTCGGTGCGCGGCGTCATCACCGCGCGGACGGCGCGGTCGCCGAGCCGCATGACGCCGGCGATCATGCGCCGCTCGTCGGATTCGATGGTGCCGTGATGCTCGGCCTCGGCGACCAGCATCTTGATCTCCTCGTCGGTGACCTTCTCCTCGCTTTCACCGCGTTGGCCGAGCAGCCACAGCATAGCGCGGCCGGAAATGTCGAGCAGGAAGACCAGCGGCGCCGAGACGGTGGCGAGGATGATCATCGCCGGAGCAACCTTGGCGGCGACGCGTTCGGGATCGCGCAGCGCGATCTGCTTGGGCACCAGTTCGCCGATGACGAGTGAGAAGTAGGTGATGAGGGCGACGACGATGCCGACGCCGATCGGGTCGGCAAGGCTTTCGCGGACGCCGGCCGATGCCAGGAACACGGACAGCCGCTCGCCGAGCGTGGCGCCGGAAAAGGCGCCGGATAAAACACCGACCAGAGTGATGCCGATCTGCACCGACGACAGGAATTTGCCGGGATTGGAGCCGAGCGCCAAGGCGCGGCCGGCGCCCTTGACATCGCGGTCGATCATCGCCCTGAGGCGGGCCGGCCGTGACGAGACGATGGCAAGTTCGGACATTGCCAGAAGGCCGTTCACGCAGATGAGGGCGGCCACGATGGCGATTTCAGCATAGAGCATGCGGGGTCAATAGCATTGCGGCGCGGTCTTCGAAAATAGATCGCCATCATTTTTCATGCCGGTTTCATGCAGCATCCCATGGCGGCGACGAAAAATGATGATCAAGGCGTCGACGCGACGCCGACCTTTGGCGTCAGGCTGCGCGTCACCGGCCAGATGGCGTGCACGACGATGTCTTCGACGAGACACTCCGACAGGACCGTCTCGAGTTCGCTGCTCTGTTTCGACCAGGTGTCGCAGACGTTCAAGCATCTGGAGATAGAACCGTTTCGTCTTGCGCCTACGGCAACTGCAGCAGCACGCCCACTACCGCCTTGCCGTCGGTGAAATAGTGGTCGCCACCGCCATTGCGCCCGGTCTTTGTCGCGCCGATGCCTGCGATTTCGTCGGTCGAGATCAGCATGCCTGCGGCAGACAGGTCGCGGATCAGGAAATCGCGCTCGGCGTCGATGTCGGGAGCGATATGGTGAGTGATCGCGCCGGTGTCGTGGCTGAGGCCAACGCCGCGATCGAAGCTTGCCGACCCCAGCCAGAGCGGCCGGCCATCGTCTCCGGTCGCCTCGGTCTGCCAAAAGCGGACGTGATGACGCCGGTCGGCACTGTCGCCGACCGGCTTCTCGAAGGCCAGATCCTGTGCACGGCCTTCGAATAACAACCGGCTGACCGGCGCGTCGGGATAGGGCCGATCGAACAGCACGCTTTCGCCGATCTCAATGGCGGTCTTCAGCGTGAGGGCGTCGGCCGTGTCCCACCCCGCGACGGCGAAGGCGTGGACCAGCTCTTTTTTGGTGCCGACGAGGCCGACATTGATCGGGTCGCCCGCAATACCCTGCGGCGTGTGCGTCAGCATCGCGAAGCGCTGCGTACGGAAATTGCGGTCCCTCAGGGTCCAGAATTCCGGCGCGGCGAAATAGGCGAGCACGAGATAGCCGGCACAGAACGCCACCAGCCAGATCGTTGCGCGTCGTCGAAGGCTTCGTCGGCTCACGAGATACCACCCAGGCGATACGGCATCACCTTATATGGCGTCATTCTACGCGGCGGCGCAGACCTTGGGCAGTGGGCATGCGCTCGGGTTCAGCGGCAGGCGCGGTAGCCGTTCCTGCGGTTCTTGATGTCGAAATGGAAGTGGTTGCGGTGGTCGTAATTGTAGCCGGGGCCGAGCACAGTGGTGAAATACTGGCAGCCGTCAGCACGCACAGTGTTGAGGAAGCCGCGCGTGCGGAAGGCGAACAGGCCGGGCTTGCGCACGTCGATATCTTTGCCATTGCCGAGCTCGATGCTCATGACGTCCAGCGCGTTGCCCTTGCCGTGCTCCGACAGCACGCCTTCGCCCGCGATCCTGCGGCAGGAATAGCTCGATCCCTGGCGAATGGTCTTGACGCCGGAGAAATAACGCCAGCGGGCGGAGGGGACCAGTTCATTCCTGGTCCAGCCGGCGAAGGTGGCGGCCATGTCGCAGGTCAGCGTCGCGGCAGGCTTCATTCCGACGCTGCCGATGGCCGAGATCTTGACCGGATAGTCGATGCCGCACTGGCCTTCGCGGATCGGCGCAAGATCGGTGTAGACGACGCCCAGGCGTTTCAGTTCGTTGCGGCAGTCGACCTCGCTGGCCGGCATCTGTTCGGTCGGCGCCATCGGCTCGTCCATGCGCGGATAGGCGGCGGTCATGTATGGGTTGGACGGGACGAGGCGCTGCATCCCCGCGTAGTTCGGAACGGCCGATGTCTGGCTGCCGACATCGACGGCCGGTTCAAGCGAAAGCACGCTGCCGGTGGTGCAGGCCGAGATCGCTGTGATGGCAAGGCCGCCGGCAATCATGCGCGCGCGTCTGGTTTGCCGCACGGCGACGAACGCGGCGCGAATTATCCCGGCCATCGACAAGATCCCTGTCCCCAAGCCTGATCCCGATCAGGCTCTGTCTCATCGTTTGATCATGATCTTTCTCCGAAAACCGGATCCGGCTTTTCGGGATCATGATCAGACGAGACGGAGATTAGCCGCCAAGAGTAAAGGAAAAATCAGCGGCCGCGTTTACGGCTGCGGCCAAATTGCGGCGCGCGGCGGTCTGGGACCATATCACTGGCAGAAGGTGCCGCCGTTGCGGCGCGGTGCGAGATCGAGATGGAGATGTAGCGAATGATCGGCATCGCTGCCCGGGCCGAGCACGGTCTTGAACGGTCCGCAGGCCGCCTTGCGTATTGCGTTCAGGAATTTTGCCTCCTTTTCCGGCGGCGCCGGGCCGATGTCGATCCTCCTGCCGTCCGAAAGCGTGAAGCTGGCGATGTCGAGCGCGTTGCCGAAGGCATGTTCCGACAGTTTCCCTCCGCCGTGGCGCGACCGGCAGACAAAGGCGGACGCCTGGCCGACCGACTTGAGATTGGCGCCGAGCTCGGCCTTGGCCGCCGGCTGGATGATATTCGCAGCGAAGCGCGCGGCGGCCTCGGCCATCTGGCAGTTCAGCTCGGCTTCGGGGTTGATATCCAATGACTTGCCCAGCGTCTTCAGCGCGATCGGATAGGGGATAGAGCAGCCGATCGCCGCATCGTGCTCGGCCTTGCGTTCCTCGAAGTCGACGCCCATCGACTTCAGCCGCCTGCGGCAGGCAAGTTCCTCGTCCGGCATTTTTTCCTGCGGCACCAAGGCCGAGCGCGGGTCGGCAGGGATCTCTTTCTGCTGCGCTTGCGCCGGCTTCTCCGGTGGTTTCGGGCCGGTGGCCGGCGGTTCCGCCTCGGCGGGCTTTTCGCTCGGCGTTGGAGCGATTGCCGGCGGCTCCGGCCGGGCTTCCTGATGCTGGTCCGACTTCTGCTGGTCCAGTTTGTCGGTGGCGGATTGATCAGCCTTTGGCGCATCCGCAGGGCGCGGCTCGGGGATCGGCACGTCGGCAGGTGCGGCTCCTTGCGCTGATTGCGAGCGATTGAGCTCCGGGACGGGCACGGTATCAGGCAATTCCGGAGCTTGGGCCAGGGCCGCTCCTGCGGACAGCATCGCCGCCGCCAAGGGCAGCGCCAATTTGGTCAATCCGGCCAATCTGGTCAATCCGGCCAATCTGATAAATCCGGCCATCTGATGAATAAGAGAGGGGTCAGCGCCGCCATTTGCCGTAAACGGCGGGCGAATGCGGAAGTTGCCTGAACGAGGGTTTTGGCCGATCACGAACGGTAACCGCCGCGTTACGCACCGATCGCTTCCAGCCCTTCCTCCAGCCAGTCGGCCAAGAGCGGCATGCCGAGCAGATATTTCGCCGTGCGCTTGTTGGCGCGCTCGCGCGCGGCCGTCAGCGCGTCCGCCCATTCCGAGGCGTCATAGTCACCGCGTCCGACCCAGGCGAGGGCGACGAGTTCGGCCGCCTCGTCGACATTGAGGTCGTTGATCAGTTCGCGCAGTTCTTCTTCGGTGAGGTCTTCGGAACTTTCCTCGACGAGACCGTCATGATGATGGTTGTCATGCGCCTCGCCATCGAGTTCTACCTCGTGCTCGGCGCCATCGGCATAGTCTTCGTTGACGGCAGCGCTCAACGCCTTCGCCTTGAGGATGAATAGGCGCACCGTGTCGGGACCGATCGAAAGCTCCCATTCCTTTTCAAGGCGCCGCTGCACTGGCCGTCTCCGCATACTCCGTTGCCGTTTGCTGGATGATAGCGAATTTGCAGCGCTCGTCACGTCATGTTCGGCGCTTCTATTTTCCGCTGGCGCGGATCGTTAAAAAAGCTTTCAGTGGCCATGACTTTTTTTCCGGGATGAAATGGCTTTTGCCCGGCGTTTATCTTGCATTGTCATGCTTCAAGGAGGGTTCGATGCGCAGACGATTGCTGATCCAGGTTCTGGCGGTTGCCGCCCTGCCGCTGTTTGCTGTTCCAGTGTTTTCGGCCGGTGAAGGTGGAGGCGGTGGCGATGGCAGCCAGACGACACAGTGCAAGAAAGGCATGGTCTGGGACAAGAAGCTGAAGAAATGCGTGGCACCCAAGCAAGGCATGCTGGACGACGACAACATCTATGAAGCCGGCCGCGCGCTGGCGATGGCCGGACGTTATGACGAGGCGATCGTCGTACTCAGCCTGGCTGCGGACAAGAAAGACCCTCGCATCCTCAACTATCTCGGCTACTCGCATCGCCATTCCGGACGTGTCACCGTCGGCCTCGGCTATTACGAGGAAGCGCTGCGCATCGATCCTGATTACACGCTGGTACGTGAATATCTCGGCGAGGCGCATCTGCAGATCGGCGATCTCGACGGTGCCCAGGAACAGCTCCGCGAGATCGAGAAGCGCACCGGCAAGGGATCTCGTGAATACGGCATGCTGTCTGAGGAGATAGACCGTTTCATGAAGAGCTGATTTGAAGCCCAAACACTCCTCACACCGGCTGTGAGCAATCGCAGCCGGTTTTTTGTTTGCCGCTCGCCCTGCCTGCCGCGCGGCCGTTACGGCATTTCTACAAATGGCGCGTGAATTTTTCAAAACTGATTTTTTGGCGTGAAAAACCCACGAAGATTGCTATATTGGGGGAAATTGCGGTGACACGGTTCCGTTAGCCCGAGGCTGCCGGACCGTTTTCTTTTTGTACCCATCGACAAGGTCGCTCCCGGAATGCGGGGGCGGCGGCAGGAAAGGTCAGGCATCATGAACAAGGTCCCGATGACAGGCGAGGGGTTCGCGTCATTGAAGGAAGAACTGCGCTGGCGCCAGCAGGAAGAGCGGCCGCGCATCATCGAAGCGATCTCCGAAGCGCGCTCGCATGGCGATCTTTCCGAAAATGCCGAGTACCACGCGGCGAAAGAGGCGCACAGCCTCAATGAGGGCCGCGTCAACGAGCTTGAGGACTTCATCGCCCGGGCCGAAGTGATCGACATCACCAAGCTCAGCGGCGAAAAGGTCAAGTTCGGCGCGACCGTGGTGCTGGTCGACGAGGACACGGAAGAGAAGAAGACCTACCAGATCGTCGGCGACCAGGAAGCGGACGTGAAGTCCGGCCGCATCTCGATCTCCTCGCCGATCGCGCGGGCGCTGATCGGCAAGGAAGTCGGCGATGCGATCGAGGTCAACGCGCCAGGCGGTGCACGGGGCTATGAGATCGTCCAGGTGCAGTTCATTTAGGGTAAAGCGGGCAGGATTGTTCCTGAATCGCGCTGTTTTAACCCGACGATTGCGCTGCCCCTCATCGCCCTGCCGGGCACTTCTCCCCGTATAGTGACGGGGAGAAGGACGCCGTCACCGACGGTTTCGCCAATTGTCAGCGTTGCAGATAGGCGCCGAGTTCGCGTCCAGCCCCCTTCTCCCCGTCACTATACGGGGAGAAGGTGCCGGCAGGCGGATGAGGGGCGGCGCCGGCCTTTCCATTTGGATTGATTCAATAAATCAACGCCTTCCGGCTGCCAGATCATGCACGTGGCGCTCCAGCAACTTCTCTGCCTCAGCCAACACCTCCTCAGGCGTAACGCGGCCGCCGGGCGCGGCCAGCAGCGTTGACGAGAACGGTCCGCGCGGGCCGGTCAGGCCGGGTTCTGTCGCCAGAAACACGGCGACCGTCGGCAGGCCGAAGGCGCTGGCGAGGTGGGTGAGGCCGGTGTCGGCGCCGATGACCAGCGCCGACCGGCCGATGATCGCGGCGATCTCAGAAAGCAGTGATTTCGGCACCAGCACGGTTTGCGGGACGGCCTCGGCGATCGCCTCGGCAACCGCCTTTTCACTGTCGTTAGACCAGGTGGTGACCGGCGTCATTCCTCTTTCCACGAGAAGCCGGGCAGTTTCGATCCAGTCGCTGACCGGCCATTTCTTGTCCTCGCGGCTGGTGCCGTGCAGCAGGAAGGCGGTTTTTTCGCCGACAAAGGTCGAACCGCCGGCCGGCGGCACGATGCCGGACTCGAGCCCGGAAAAATCCGTTTCATAGCCGAGCGCCAGCCCGAACAGCCGCCTGGTGCGTTCGATGGCGTGCAGATCGCGCGGCACAGCATAGCGCCGGTCGTAGAACAAAGTCGCCGAAGGCTCGCGGGCGCTCGACCGGTCGAAGCCGGCGATCGGCGCCGCAGCCAGTTTTGCCACCAGGGCCGACTTCAGCAATCCTTGCGCGTCGATGACGAGATCGTAGCGGCAATCTCGCAAGGCGCTGCGCAGTGGCGCCGCCTCGCGCCATGTGCTGCGGCCGAGCGGGCTTGTGCGCCAGCGCCGGATCGCCACGGTGTGAATGGTTGCGATCGCCGGATGCAGCGCCACGATGCCGGCAAAAGCCTCTTCCACACACCAGTCGAACGACACATCCGGCTGGTTGCGGCGCGCATCCTCGACGGCCGGAAAGGTGTGGATTACGTCACCCATCGAGGATGTCTTGACGATGAGCACCTTCATGCGGCGGCCGGCAGTTCCAGCAGCCGTTCCGCTGCTGCCGCGACCTGTGCCACCTCAAGCGTGTTCAGGCAGTTGAGATGGCCGAGCGGACAGATCTTCCGGTGGCAGGGCGAACAGGACAGGCCGAGCCAGACCAGTTCGCGCTGCTCGGTGAGTGGCGGCGTATTCTGCGGCGAGGTTGAGCCGTAGACGGCTACGATCGGCGTGCCGACCGCGGCGGCGACATGCATCAGCCCACTATCGTTCGACACCGCAAGCCTGGCCGCGGCGATCAGGTCGATGGCGTCCTCCAGCCGCGTCTGGCCGGCGAGGTCGACAACGCCTGGGGCAAGCGTGGCGATTTCCGCCGTAACGTCGGCGTCGTTCTTCGATCCGAACAGCGCGACCTCAAAACCTTTCGCCATCATGTCGAGGGCAAGGCTGGCATAGCGTTCGCTCGGCCAGCGCTTGGCCGGGCCGAATTCGGCGCCGGGCATCAGCGCGACGAATTTTTCCGCCTCCAGCCCGAAGCGACCCAGCAATGCCGCCTGGTTTTTCGTGTCGACAGCGAGCTTGGGAGCACGGAACGTGCCGCCTTGCGCGAGGCCGAAATAGGCCTGCGCCGTGCGCCGTTTCACATTGTCGGGCAAGGGGACGATATCGGTCAGCAGCCCGTAGCGCATTTCCTTGAGATGGCCGACGCGGCGCGGAATGCGGGCAAAGAACGGGACAAGCGCCGACTTCCAGCTTCCAGGCATGACATAGGCGATGTCGTAGTGGCCGCGCAGCCGTCGGCCGAAGCGCCTGCGGATGCGGAATTCCAGCGCGCCGGATTTCAGCGGCAGATCGATCTGCTGGCGTATTTCGGGCATGCGCTTGACCAGTGGCGCCGCCCATGCCGGGGCCAGCACGTCGATCGCGGCGTTCGGGTGAAGCTCTCTCAGCGCCGAGAACAGGCACTGCGCCATCACCATGTCGCCCACCCAGCGTGGGCCGATTACGAGGATCGCTGGGCTTTCAGCCATTCGACATAGTCTCTGACGCCGGTTTCCACTGTGCGGAACTGACCATTGTAACCGGCGGCGCGCAACCGGGACATATCAGCTTGCGTAAAACTCTGGTAGCTGCCCTTGAGGTGGTCTGGGAAGTCGATGAACTCGATCTCGCCTTTGCCCAGCGTGCCGATCACCGTTTCGGCAATGGCGCGGAACGGCTGGGCACGGCCGGTGCCGCAGTTGAAGATGCCGCTTGAGCCCCGTTTCCACAACCACAGGTTGACGTCGGCAACGTCGCCGACATGGATGAAATCGCGGCTCTGCTCGCCAGGTCCAAAACCGTCATAGGCGCCGAACAGTTTCGGGTTCTGGCCTTGCTCGACTTGGTTGAACAGGTGGAAGGCGACCGAGGCCATGGTGCCCTTGTGCGCCTCGCGTGGCCCATAGACGTTGAAATAGCGCAGGCCCGCCACCGGCGAATGGTCGGTATCGAAGACGGTGCGGCGGACGTAGTCGTCGAACAGCTTCTTTGAATAGGCATAGACATTGAGCGGGCGTTCGCATTCCGGCTCCTCGCGAAACTCGGCTCCGCCGCCATAGACCGAGGCTGAGGAGGCATAGAGGAAAGGCACCCGCAGCGCCAGGCAGGCATGCAGCAGCCGCTTCGAATAAGCGTAGTTCACCTCCATCATGAACTTGCCGTTCCATTCGGTGGTGGTCGAGCAGGCGCCCTGGTGGAAGACGGCCTCGATGCGGCCGAGGTCTCCGGCCTCCATCCGCGGCAGGAAATCGTCCTTGTCGAGGTAATCGGCGATCTGCAGGTCGGCGAGATTGGCGATCTTGTGGCCGTCGGTCAGGTCGTCGACGACGAGGATGTCGCTGATCCCTTCGGCGTTAAGGGCGGCGACGATGTTGGAGCCGATCATGCCGGCGCCGCCCGTGACGATGATCATGAAAGCCTCTGGTATCTTGTGCCGATTCCGGCCCTTATAGGGGAGGCTGGCGGGGCTGTCGATAAAGCAGGTCGCAATCCGGCGGCTGGGTGAGCGTCACAGTGCCGCCGCAAAGCTTTCGCTTCAGTCGGCGATCCACCGGCGAAGCGCGACAGGAGCAAGGATAATGCCGTCGACCGAACTGCTTATCGCCTTATTCGCCACCACGGCGATCTTCGCCTACATTCCCGGTCCGGCGATGCTTTACGCTGCTGCGCAAACCATGGCGCGCGGCCGCTGGTCCGGCCTGACGGCGGCGTTGGGGATCCATCTTGGCGGCTATGTGCACGTCGTCGCCGCCGCTGCCGGGTTGTCCGTGCTTTTCCACGCCGTACCGACGCTCTACATCGCAGTCAAGCTGGCTGGCGCGCTCTATCTGATCTGGCTGGGTGTGTCGCTGTTCCGCGCCAGGGCGCAAGACGATACTGTTATCTCAGGCATTGAGCCGAAATCCGCCAGCCGCGCCTTTTTCGAGAGTATCACCGTCGAGGTGCTCAATCCCAAGACTGCAATCTTCTTCATGGCGTTCCTGCCGCAATTCATCGACGCGTCGGCGACGTTTCCCGTCTGGCTCCAATTCCTCGTCCTCGGGACGATCGTCAATCTGATGTTCTCCTCGGCGGATGTCATGTGCGTGGTGCTGGCGGGTGCGCTGATCACCAGGCTACGGCGTTCGAGCCACGCACAGCGCCTCATGCGGCGTGCGGGCGGTGCGGTGCTCGTCGGATTGGGCGTCCATGTGGCTTTGCAGAAAAGCTGATCCGCCAACCGGCGATGGCTGTGGGCCGTTCGGTGGCTGCCGTTGCGCTGAGCCGAATTGCGGTATATCGGCTTCGCCATGAACGATCAGCCCTGCCAGTCCAGCGTTTTCACAGCATCGGGACCGGCTCTCATTGCACGTCGCGGATGACATGAGCGAGCAATACCTGCCTTCTCCCGAACCCCTTCACCGCGCCATCTCGCGGTTCGGCAACGTCACGGTGCTGGTGGTCGGCGACTTCATCCGCGACCGTTTCGTCAACGGCGTCATCGAGCGGATTTCGCCGGAAGCGCCCATTCCGGTGCTGCGCGGGCGTGGCGAAACGTCGGCGATGGGCGGCGCCGGCAATGTCGTCGCCAACATCGCCTCGCTCGGCGCTGCCGCGATACCGGTCTCGGTGATCGGCGCCGATCAGGCCGGCGACAATCTCATGCGCATGCTCGCCGAGTTTGGTGTCGACACCGGCGGCCTCGCGCAGGATGCGAACCGCATGACGTCGTCGAAAAGCCGGTTCAGTGCGCTCAACCAGCAGGTGCTGCGCTTCGACGAAGAGGAAATCAAGCCGCTGGGCGACGCTGAGCGGGCAACGCTGGTCCGGCATTTCCGCGCCGCGCTCGCGCAAGCCGACATCGTTATCCTGTCCGACTACGGCAAGGGCATATTGCTCGACGGCATCGCCGGCGAGCTGATCTCGATCTGCCGCGAGGCGGGAAGGCCGGTTCTGGTCGATCCCAAGGGTCGCGACTATGCTTGCTATGCCGGGGCGACGGCGATCACGCCCAATCGCAAGGAACTTGGCGAGGCGGTTGGACGCGTGGTGTTTGCCGATGACGAGATCGTGGCCGCGGCGCGTGAGCTGATCTCGGCACACGGCTTCGATTTCGTGGTCGCGACGCGCAGCGAAAAGGGCATGAGCGTCGTCGGCGCGGACGATGCCCGCCACATTGCCACGCAGGCGCGGGAAGTGTTCGACGTTTCCGGCGCCGGCGACACTGTCATTGCGACGTTTGCGTTAGCTCTTGCCGCGGGCGCCGACCGCATCATGGCCGCCGCCATCGCCAACGCGGCGGGCGGCGTGGTGGTGGGAAAGCGCGGTACCGCGCGGCTGACGGTCGAAGAGCTTACCGGGGCGCTGTTTCGCTCGCATGGACCGATTGCCCACAAGGATGCAATTCTCGATGCCGCTGCCGCTGCACGGCTGGTGGCGACGTGGAAGGACGAAGGCCTGAGCGTCGGTTTCACCAATGGCTGCTTCGATATCCTTCACGCCGGCCATGTCAGCCTTTTGCATGCGGCGCGCAGCCAATGCGACCGGCTGGTTCTCGGCCTCAACAGCGATGCCTCGGTGCGCCGGCTGAAAGGGCCAGGGCGCCCGGTCAACGACGAGCATGACCGGGCCTGCGTGCTGGCGGCGCTTGCCTCGGTCGATGCCGTCGTCGTCTTCGAGGAGGACACGCCGCTCGCGCTGATCGAGGCGCTCAAGCCCGACATACTGGTCAAGGGCGCCGACTACACGATCGATCAGGTGGTCGGCGCCGAAATCGTGCAAAAGGCGGGCGGCCGCGTCGTGCTGGTCGATCTCGTCGCCGGCAAGAGCACCACCGGCACCATCGGCAAGTTGCGCGCCGGCAGTACAAACTGAGGGTTTCATGTCCGAACTGAACGAATACCTGGTCCGCTCGGCGGCCGCGATCACCGCGATGGTCGAGCGCGACCTCACCGGCGAGATGGAGCGGGCGGTTACCGCCGTCGTCGCCGCGCTTTCGCACGGCAAGGCGCTGCTGATCTGCGGCAATGGCGGCTCGGCCAGCGATGCCATCCATATCGCCGGTGAACTGGTCGGCCGCTTCCTGAAGGAGCGCAAGGCCTACAACGTCATCGCGCTGCCGGCCAATGCGGCGGTGCTGACCGCGTGGGGCAATGATTACGGCTTCGACACGGTGTTTTCACGCCAGGTCGAGGCGCATGGCTCTGCTGGTGCCGTGCTGCTCGCCATCTCGACCAGCGGCAACTCGGCCAGCATCCTTGCCGCTGCCGAGCAGGCGCGCACGATGGACATGACGGTGATCAGCCTGACCGGCGACACCGGCGGCAAGCTCAAGCCGCTCTCCGACATCCTGCTCAACGTGCCCTCGACCTCGACGCCGATCATCCAGCAGGGGCATCTGTGCCTCTATCATCATCTGTGCGAAATGGTCGAAGCGCGCCTCTGTGATGGCTGATAGGGACGCTGTCAGGACCTCGCAGCCGTACCCGCTCGAAGAGCCGGGCCTGTGGGTCGAGCGGATTGGTACCTCGGTTTTTGCAGCTGGCACGCCGGCGCTGTTTCTCGACCGGGACGGCACCATGAATGTCGATAGCGGTTATCCCAGCGATCCGGCTGACATCGTGCTGCGGCCGGCGATGCTGCCGGTGATCCGAACGGCCAACATCGTAGGCCTTCCTGCGATCGTGGTCTCCAACCAATCAGGTATAGCCCGCGGCTATTTCGGCTGGCCGGAGTTCGCCGCAGTCAATGCTCGGCTGCTGACACTTCTCGAAGCACAGAATTGCCGGATCGATCTGGTGCTCGCCTGCGCCTACCATTCGAGCGGGACGGGTGAACTGGCAGTAGGCGATCATCCGATGCGCAAGCCCAATCCGGGCATGCTTCTGCGCGCCCGCGATCTGCTGGGCGTGGATATCAGCCGGTCAATCATCGTCGGCGACAAGGCCGATGACATGGAGGCCGGACGGCGAGCCGGGCTATGGGAGGGCTGGTTGGTGCACGGCAGATCCAATCGGACTTCTAGCGATGGCATGTTCACGACGCGCAAACTGACGACCGGTAACGATCACAGCAAACTCTGCGACGCCATCGCCGAATTCGGCCGGGATTAGATTCTCACTTCGCTGAAAGCCACCAGGCCCTCGTCCTTGACGCGACGGATGGTCAGTGCCGTCCGCACCGTGTCGACATTCGGCGCCGAGGCCAGTTCCTCGATGACGAAGGTCTGGAAGGCGCCGAGGTCGCTCGCCACGCAATGCAGCAAAAAGTCGGATTCGCCCGACACCATCCAGGCGTCGCGAACGATCGGCCAACCGCGGGTGCGTTCGGCGAAGGTTTTCAGCTCCGCGTCGGCCTGGTGATGCAGGCCGATAAGGCAGAAGGCGACGACATCCAGGCCGAGCGCCGGCGCATTGAGCAAGGCGCGATAGCCGCGGATGATGCCGGTCTCTTCCAACCGCCTGACGCGACGCAGGCATGGCGGCGCCGAAATGCCGACGCGGCCGGACAGCTCGACATTGGTCATGCGCCCGTCTTGCTGCAGCTCGCGCAGGATTTTCCAGTCGATGGCATCGAGATCGGCTTTGAGCGGCATGGATACCTTCGGCGCTTCACGCAAGAATCTTACGTAATTTTGTAATTAAACGACTTTGGTGTCCATTCCATCCCTTCAGTCGCTGATTTTCGGACAGTCGCCGCGCAAGATGTTCATGGATCGTCTGTTTGCGGGCAAGCTTTCCGGGGACGAAGGCCAGGTCGTCTTGCTGGCGTCGCCTGCAACACCTAGATTAGGGCCGATATCGAACCCTGTGCCGGACGCTTCATTCGCGTCCGGTTTTGTGAAAGCCCGTCCATGATCACCAAGCACGCACCCGTTCTCATCATCGGTTCCGGCCCCGCCGGCTATACGGCGGCAATCTACGCCGCCCGCGCCATGCTGAAGCCGATGCTGGTCGCCGGGCTGCAGCAGGGCGGCCAGCTGGTGATCACCACCGACGTCGAAAACTATCCGGGCTTCGCCGATCCGATCCAGGGTCCGTGGCTGATGGAACAAATGTTGAAGCAGGCCGAGCATGTCGGCACCGACGTCATCAATGACATCATCACCGAAGTCGACCTCAATGTGCGGCCGTTCCGTGCCAAGGGCGATTCCGGCACCACCTATACCGCCGACGCGCTGATCATCGCCACCGGTGCGCAGGCGAAATGGCTGGGCATCCCGAGCGAACAGACCTTCATGGGCTTCGGCGTATCGGCCTGCGCCACCTGCGACGGCTTCTTCTATCGCGGCAAGGATGTCGCGGTGATCGGCGGCGGCAATTCGGCGGTGGAGGAGGCGCTCTACCTTTCCAACCTGGCAAAGAGCGTGACGGTCATCCACCGGCGCAGCGACTTCCGCGCCGAGCGCATCCTTAGCGAGCGGCTGTTCAAGAAGGACAATATCCGCGTCATCTGGGACACCGTCGTCGACGAGATCACCGGCCAGTCCGGCAAGACGCCGCTGCCGCCGTCGGTGGAAGGGCTGAAGCTGCGCAATGTGGTGACCGGCCAGGAGATGCATCTGACGGTCGACGGGGTGTTCGTGGCGATCGGCCATGCGCCGGCGGTCGAGCTGTTCGCCGGCAAGCTGAAGCAGAAGCCGAACGGCTATCTGTGGACGGCGCCGGATTCGACCTGCACCGACGTGCCGGGCGTGTTCGCCGCCGGCGACGTGACCGACGACATCTACCGCCAGGCGGTGACGGCGGCGGGGCTCGGCTGCATGGCCGCGCTCGAGGCGGAAAAGTACCTCGCCGGGATCGAAGTTCACCGCGAAGCGGCGGAGTAAGGAAGCGGCCGAGAAAAGCCGCGCAAAAGCCTGATTTTTCATTCAGACGCCAGAAAACAGAACGGGGGCATCATGGCGTTGGACTGGGACAAGCTACGCGTGTTTCACGCTGCGGCGGAAGCTGGGTCGTTCACCCATGCCGCCGAGACACTGCATCTGTCGCAATCGGCGATCTCGCGGCAGGTCAGCGCGCTCGAACATGACGTCGGCGTGCCGCTGTTCAATCGCCATGCCCGCGGCCTGGTGTTGACCGAGCAGGGTGAGATGCTGTTCCGCACGGCGCATGACGTGCTGATGAAGCTGGAGACGATCAAATCGCGGCTGACCGAGGCCAAGGACCGGCCCTCCGGCGTGCTCAGGGTGACGACCACGGTGGGGCTCGGTGCCGGCTGGCTGACCGAGCGCGTGCAGGAATTCATCGAGCTCTATCCTGAGATCAGCCTGCAGTTGATCCTGGCGAACGAGGAACTCGACCTCACCATGCGCCGAGCGGATTGCGCGATCCGGCTGCGCCAGCCGCAGCAGCCCGATCTCATCCAGCGCCGCCTGTTCACCGTGCATTTCCATCTCTACGCCGCTCCTTCTTACGTCAACAAGTATGGCAAGCCGGCGTCGATCGCCGAGTTGAAGAGCCATCGCATCGTCACCTTCGGCGTGCCGGTGCCGGCGCATTTGTCGGAATTGAACTGGCTGGAAACGGTCGGCGATTTCGAAGGCGGGCAAAGGGTGCCGACGCTGCAGATCAACGACATATTGTCGATCAAGCGCGCGGTTCAGGGTGGTGCCGGCATCGCCATGCTGCCCGACTATGTGGTCAGCAAGGACTCAGGGCTGGTGCAGTTGCTGCCGGAGACCGAAGTGCCGTCCTTCGACACCTATTTCGCTTATCCCGATGCGATGAAGAACCAGGCGAAACTGCACGTCTTCCGCGATTTTATCATCGCCAAGGCGCGCAGCTGGTCGTTCTAAAGCGCGTCGCGTTTGAACGGATACATGCGACGCGCTTAGGTTCTTGTCATTATGCATGTCGTTATCCCAAAACCGCTGCGCCCCTCGGGTCAAGCCCTGGGTCAAGCCCGAGGGCAAGCTTTTGGGCGACACGCATTAGGTGTTTGATGCCGGCCTGCGAATGGCGGGTTCCTGCGCTTCCGGTACTTACGGACCCGATGTCCGCTCCGTTCCGTTTCTCGGAACCCACCATTCTCGACTCGGCCTGACCTGAATCTCAACACAGCCTGAAACGGCGCCATCTCCGCTTTCCGGCTCACCCGCGCCATGGCGTCAGGCGGGGCAGCCAGCCGGGGACGGCGCGGCGGTAGGCCTCGTAGTCGGCGCCATAGCGGCGAGCAAGCGTCGGTTCCTCGTAGAACTTCACGAAGGAGACCATGGCGATGGCGGCGATAGCGGCATAGGCGACGAGAGCCCAGCTCGAAAACAGCAGCGCCTGGCCAAGGATGATCGCCAGCACCGCCACATACATCGGGTTGCGGACATGGCGGTAGATGCCGCCGACAACCAGTCGCTCGGTTGGCGCGACCGGGGCGGGCGTGCCCCGGCCTTCGAGGGAAAAACGGGCGAAAGCATGAAGCAGCAAGGCCGCTGCGACGACAATCAGGACCCAGCCGACGGGGACCAAGCCGGGCCGGGTCGACCATGGCAGACGATAGCGATCGGTCAACAGCCAGGGCAGCAATCCCGCGACCACGCCGGGCGCTGCGATGAAGAATAGCGCGCTGCCGACGATCGCCTGATGTGTCCTCATTGAGGCTTCCTTCTAAAGCGCGTCGCGTCTGAAGGATTCAAAGGGATTCATGCGACGCGCTTTCAGTTCTTGTTTTTATGCACGTCGTTGTCCCAAAACCGCTGCGCACCCTCGGGTCGGGCCCGAGGGCATGCTTTTGGGCGACATGCATTAGAGCGGCGTGCGCCCGCTTGGACGCACAAATACGCTTTAGCACTTTGGATCTGCGCACCGTGCTTTCCGAACATCGATGCCAATTTTCGGGCCGATGCGCGGCTGCTGCAAAAATAAACGCGTGCTGCCTGATTCGACGTCATTCGTTGTTTCTGCATTCCGGGCCGAGAATTGGCTCTGATTTGCTATTTCGCGATGGTTTTTGCCTGGCTGTGCACCGCATTTCGACGATTCTGCTGGTCCTACGGGGCCAAGGAATGGGTTAGACCACAGCCTGTGTCATTTTGCATGCGTGTGTTGCAAAATAGATGCTTGTTTCTTGGGCATGATGAGCACATATATAGATCATCTCCTGGGCGCGTTCTCCTCCCATTAGCGCCCTCGAGTGTTCCCCTCTGGAGGTTAGCCTTAACAGGCACTTCCAATCAAACTCAGCCGGATCTTCATTGATCCGGCTTTTTTGTTGCCTGAAACCTGCTGGCGCCCAGGGAAAGCCGACCGAAATTGTCACGTAACAGTGACATGTAACCTCAGGTAACATATCCTAGGCGCCTATCATCGACTAAGCAGATCATAGGACGCGGTGTGGTTCGTGCGGGAGATGGGGGCATCACTCGGACGATCCGGGCTCAGGCGGCTACCGCGTCCGAACCATTCTTCCGCTGAGGCCGTCAGGCGGCTGGCGGCATGTGCGGCGGACCTGCCGTTTTCGCCTCCCACGAAGACGGTCCGCAAGGAAACGGCGTCCGGATCACTCCGGACGCCGTTTCCCTGTGTTCTGCAGCCTGCGATACTGGCGTCAAAATCCAGTATCAGGCGGCCTTGCCATTGGCGTTCAACGCCTCATCGGCCAGGCGACCGGTGAGTTCGGCCATATGGTCGAAGGTGGCACGATAGCTGGCAACGCCCGCGGTGGCCGAACGCAACTCGATGATCAGGTCGCCGATCTCGGCCTGCGGCATGGTCGCCTCGACGACATCCCATCCCGGCCAGCCGGGCCGCGCATCGTAGCCGAGGATCTGGCCGCGCCGCTGCGGGATCAGGGCGATGATCCTCGACGTGGCGTCGGACGGCGTGACGATCTCGACCTTCATGATAGGTTCGAGCAGCACTGGCGAGCAGGCGGCCATGCCTTCCTTCATCGCCAGCTTCGCCGCCATCTGGAAGGCCATGTCCGACGAATCGACGGCATGATAGGAGCCGTCGGACAGGTTGACCGCGACATCGACCACCGGAAAGCCGAGCGGGCCGGATTTCAGATAATCACGCACGCCGGTCTCGACCGACTGGATATAGGTTTTCGGCACGGCGCCGCCGGTGATGGTGTCGGTGAACTGGAAGCCGGAGCCGCGCGGCAGCGGCTTGATCTCGATGATCACGTCGCCGAACTGGCCATGGCCGCCCGACTGCTTCTTGTGGCGGCCACGCTGCTGCGCGGTTTTGCGGATCGTCTCGCGATAAGGCACGGCCGGCGGATGGCCTTCGACCGGGATCTGGTTCTTGCCTTCCAGCCGCTCGCGCACGACGCGCAGATGCATCTCGCCATGGCCCGACAGCACGGTTTCGGCCGAATCCTGATTGTGGCGCAGGCTGAGCGAGGGATCTTCTTCGGCAAGGCGCTGGATGGCCGCGGACATCTTCACCTCGTCCTTGCGTTCCTTCGGCCGCAGCGCGAAGGCGAAGACCGGTTGCGGCGGCGCCAGCGTCACCAGCGGCTTGATGCCGCCCTTGGCCGAGCTCAGCGTCTGACCGGTCGTGACGTCGTCCAGCTTGCCGAGCGCGACTGTGTCGCCGACCTTGGCCGAGGTGAGCTTGGTCTGGTCCTTGCCGAGCATCCTGTAGATGCCGGAGACCTTTGCCGTGGCGCCATTCGAAAGGAACAGCTCGGAGGCGTCGGCAAGCTGGCCGGACAGGATGCGCGAGACCGACAGCTTGCCGCCATGCGCAGTATGGATGGTCTTCATCACCTGGACTACGGTCGTATTGCCGTCAGGTGCACCGAGGCGCTTGCGCGTTGCTTCAACATCAGGCGCGTCGTGGCGGATCGTCTTTAGAAGCCGCAGCACACCATTGCCCTTCTCGGCGGTGCCGATCAGCACCGGCGTCACCGCGCCGTCACGCAGGTCGGCGGCGAGGTCGTCGAAGATCGCGTCCTTCGGCGGCTCGATCTCTTCGAGGAGCTGCTCCATCAACTGGTCGTCATGGTCGGCAAGCGTCTCCAGCATGGAAAAGCGCGCCTCCAACTCGCGCGCCTTGTCGTCGCTGGGAATCTGGGCGACCTCGCTTTCGGCATATTCGCGATAGATGTAGGCGCGCTCCAGAGCGAGATCGATCGAGCCGATGACGACACCGTTCTTGCGCAGCGGAATCTGGCGCAGCAGCAACGGCGCCGAGCTTGCCGGCTGCAGCATCTTCAGCGTGTCGCGCACGCCTGATATCGCCTTATCGACCTTGTTGAGGAACATGATACGCGGCACGCCGAGATCGTCGAGCTTGCGCATGATCAGCTGCAGGGCAGGGATTTTCTTCGCGTCGGCTTCAGCGACGACCACGGCGATGTCGCAGGCGGCAAGCACCGGCTCTGCCTCGAAAGAGAATTCGATGGAACCGGGACAATCGACGAAGGTGAGTTGCTCGTCCATGAATTCGGTGGTCGCAAAGGTCGCCTCGACGCTCATGGCGTGGGCGCGTGCCTCGGGCGAATGATCGGAAACGGTATTTCCCGAGGAAACGGGATTCTGGCGGGGAATGGCGCCCGTGCGGGCCAAAATGGCTTCGAGAAGTGTCGTCTTACCGCTTGCAAAGGGACCGACTATGGCAATGCATTTCGGTCCCGTGCGTCGTCCTCCGGCGCGAGTTCCCATGACTGACCTCCACTCAGGCGTTTCCCTGGGAGCGGCGGCCGGCCTGTCGACCGTCGCGGGCGGGGCTTTTTTCAGTTTGCCACCTACCCAAAGGCATCGTCCCACGGGTTAGCCGGGAGGGCAAGTGATTTGAGAATCGGGGATTTGAGGATCGCCTGATGTCGCGGATGTTGAGCCGTGATCGGCGAAGCCGTCGGATGCGAGCCTAGCCTCCCATCAAATCCCGCGACAGAGCCCGTCGCCGAACAGCCGCAAAAGCGGTTGCGCCATAATGGTTATCGGACGAAACTGCCCTTCTTGCGACAAAAAGGAACGGCCGTCGCCGACCGATCCGCCATCAGCTTGAGGCCTCGCGACGATGAAGATCATTGCCTGCGGCAGCGTGCCGACCGTCATTGCGCCGGAAAAGTACTTCACCGGACGTGTGTGGCAGACGCCGATCATCGAGAAGGAAGCGCCAGCGCGCCTGCGCGCCATCATCGTCAGTTTCGAGCCCGGCGCGCGTACCCACTGGCATACGCATCCGCTGGGCCAGACGCTCTATGTCATATCAGGCGCCGGCCTCGCGCAAAGCTGGGGCGAGCCGGTACAGGCGATCAGGGCCGGCGACGTCATTTCGTTCGCGCCTGATGAAAAGCACTGGCATGGCGCCGGCCCGAAATCGGCGATGGCGCATATCGCCATGCAGGAGGCGCTCGACGGCGTCCATGCCGACTGGCTGGAGACGGTGACAGACGAGCAGTATGGCGGCGTCGATCGGACCTAAAAGCGCGTGGCGTCCGATCATTAGAGGATTTTCCATACTCAGGTTTGGAGTCGACATGTCGAAGCGTCGCTTGCCTCTTGTTGCCGCCGTCTATCTCGGCACATTCGTCGCACTGCTCGACATCAGCATCGTCAACGTCGCCCTGCCGACGATCCAGCTTGCGCTCGGCATCGATTTCGCAGGGCTGCAATGGGTGATCGACGCCTACACGCTTTGCCTGTCGGCCTTCATGCTGTCGGCAGGACTCATCGCTGACCGCTACGGGCGCAAGCGCTCCTGGCTGGCAGGCATCGGCATTTTCGTGGCCGGTTCCGCCATATGTGCAATCGCGCCCAACCTGCCGGTGCTGCTGGTGGGCCGGGTGGTGCAAGGGATAGCCGGATCGCTGATCATTCCGGGTGCGCTGTCGATTCTGACGCAGGCGTTTCCCGACGGTCGCGAGCGTGCCGGCGTTATCGGAGGCTGGGCGTCGTTCGCAGCTGTCTCGCTGCTCGCCGGCCCGGTCCTCGGCGGCATCCTGGTCGAAACCGCCGGATGGCAGAGCATTTTCCTGATCAACCTGCCGCTCGGCCTGGCCACGATCGTGCTCGGTGCGGCTTCGATCGTAGAGACTTCACACCCCGAGCATGCCCATCTCGACCTTGTCGGCCTGGCGCTTAGCATTCTGTGGCTGGGCGCCTTGACCTTCGGCCTGATCTCGGCAGGCGAAAAAGGTTGGGGCGATCGAGAGGCTGTTATCGCCCTTGTCGTCGGCTTCGCTGGCCTAGTGGCATTCCTTGTCTTCGAGGCACGCACGCCGCGGCCGATGCTGCCGCTTGGCCTGTTCCGCGACATTCGCTTTGCCGTCGCCAATGTCGCCTCGTTCGCGCTCGGCCTCACCTCCTACACCGGCGTCTTCCTCTATTCGATGTTCCTGCAGCAGGTACAGGGCTGGTCGCCGACACAGACCGGCCTGCGCATGGCGCCGCTGTTCCTTGTCCAAATGGTCGTGTCGCCGGCGATCGGCAGGCTTAGTCAGCGCTACGGACACTCGGCGCTGATGACATCTGGCTATCTTGCGAGCGGTCTTTCCATGCTGGGCATGTGCTGGGCTGGACCCTCGACACCCTATGTGACGATCGGCCTGCTGTTTGCCGTCGGCGGCCTCGGCAATGCGCTGTCCATCCCGACCGGCAGCGCTGCCGCGATGTCGTTTGCGCCGCGCGAGCGTTCGGGCATGGTGTCGGCGGTGATCAACGCAACCCGCCAGGGCGGCACCGCTATCGGCATCGCCCTGCTCGGCGCCTTGATGAGCATGCGGGCAACAGCCCTGCTGACGGCGCATCTTGAAAATGCCGGTGTCGCCAATGCCGGAGCGGTGGCCCGCGCCGCCGTTTCAAGGCACGATTTCGTAGCCGATGCGGCGATGGGCAAGGACGGCCTGCGCGATCTGTTCGCAGCCGCCTATGCCGGCGGTTTCCATGCGGCGATGCTGACGGCGGCCATCGTTTCGTTTGTCACGGCCGGGCTTCTGGTCGCCGTTCTGGCGCCGGCCGAGGCACGTTCGGCACGCGAAACCAATCAGCAGGGATGAGGCTGGTGCCTATCGCCACCAAAACCCGGCTCGCGGCCGGGTTTTGGTGTTCGGGAACGATACGGCTGATCAGGTCAGCGAGGCGGTGAAGCGCTGGATGCGCGTGCAGGCCTCTTCGAGCAACGCCTCCGATGTGGCGTAGGAGATGCGGAAGTTCGGGCCGAGGCCGAAGGCCGAGCCGAACACGACCGCCACGCCTTCGGCCTCGAGCAGCTCCGAGCAGAAGGCTTCGTCGTTGTCGATCACCTTGCCGGCTTTGGTCTTCTTGCCGATCAACTGGGCGCAGGACGGATAGACATAGAAGGCGCCTTCCGGCGACGGGCATGTGATGCCGCGCGCCTGATTGAGCATCGACACGACGAGATCGCGCCGAGCCTGGAAGATCGCCTTGTTTTTTGCAATGAAATCCTGCGGACCGTTCAGCGCCTCCACCGATGCCCACTGGGCAATGGTGCAGGCGCCGGAGGTCTGCTGGCCCTGGATCATATCCATCGCCTTTATCAGCGCCACGGGCCCGGCCGCATAGCCGATGCGCCAGCCGGTCATGGCATAGGCCTTCGACACGCCGTTCATCGTCAGCGTGCGCTCATAAAGCTTCGGCTCGACCTCGGCGATGGTCCTGAAGACGAAATCGCCGTAGATCAGGTGCTCGTACATGTCGTCGGTCAGCACCCAGACATGGGGATGTTCGAGCAGCACGTTGGCCAGAGCGCGCAACTCCGCCTCCGTGTATGCGGCGCCCGACGGGTTCGACGGTGAGTTCATCAACAGCCATTTGGTGCGCGGCGTGATCGCCTTTTCCAACGCCGCCGCCGTCAGCTTGAAGCCGTTGTCGATGGAGGTGTCGGCGAAGGCCGAGGTACCGCCGCAGATCGCCACCATCTCGGGATAGCTGACCCAGTACGGCCTCGGAATGATGACCTCGTCGCCGGGATTCAGCGTCGCCATAAAGGCATTGAACAGGATCTGCTTGCCGCCGGTGCCGACGATGGTCTGCTCCGGCCGGTAGTCGAGATTGTTCTCTCGCTTGAATTTTTTGGCGATAGCCTCGCGCAGCGGCGCGATGCCGGAAACAGGAGGATATTTCGTTTCGCCGCGGCGGATGGCCTCGATCGCAGCGTTCTTGATGTTGTCCGGCGTGTCGAAGTCCGGTTCGCCGGCACCCAGCCCGATCACGTCACGGCCGGCGTTTTTCAGCTCGCGCGCTTTCTGCGTCACTGCGATGGTCGCGGAAGGCTTTACGCGGGAAAGGGCGTCGGCAAGAAAGGCCATGACGGCGTTGTCTCCTTGTAGGCTTAGGCGGTCCGTCCGACCGCGGCGTCTCTCATGTCGCATCATCCCGCCAAGCGCAAGCATTGTCGGATGAGCCAGATCTCAAATCCCCGGCAAATCCGGCAACAATAAATTCACCTACAGGCGGTAAAACCCCGACTGGCTGGATCCACGACCCATTCCGCCAGTCTCGCAGAGCGAGGAACCGTGTCGCGCAGCATCGAGCATGCCCATATCGTCCGTCATGACGACGGCACCGCCAGCGGTGTCTGGGGCATCTATACGCTGCAGAGCGCTTTCCAGCCGATCTTCGCCTTCGGCAACGGCAAATTGTCCGTCACCGGATTCGAGGGGCTGATCCGGCCGTTCCGCGACGGCGAGCCGCAGTCGCCGGTGAGCTTTTTCAACACCTGTCCGACGGTCGACCGCCTGCATATCGAGGCGCTGACAAGGACGCTGCATCTTTTGAACGCCGGCGCTTGCCTGCCGCAAGAGGCATCCATCTTCATCAACTTCGATCCGTCGGTGTTCACCGACCGCAGCATCGCCGACAAGGCGCTGCGCGACATGCGGCTGGTACTGCATGAGGCTGAGATCGATGCGAACCGCGTTGTCTGCGAGGTGACCGAGCAAAAATCGGCCTCGCAGGAAACGCTCTACAATTTCGTCGAGGCACTCAGGGCCAACGGGTTTCGCATAGCTGTCGACGACTACGGCGCCGACGAGTCCGATATCAACCGCATCAAGGAGCTCAGGCCGGACATCGTCAAATTCGATGCCCGCTGGGTCATGCAGCTGATGGAGTCCGGCGCCGGTTTCGCACTGCTGACCGCCATGGTGGCAAGTTTCGAACAGCAAGGCATCCGCACCGTGTTCGAGGGCATAGAGGAGGGCTGGCAGCTTGAACTGGCCGAGAAATCGGGAGCCTCGATGGTGCAGGGATTCGCGCTGGCGCGCCCCGAGCTTGCACCGACCAGCTTTCACGCCTTCGGCAAGGACAGGCAGATGCCGGTGACAGTGCCAGATGCCGGCGAGGCGCCTGCGACTGTCTCGCCTTCGCCGCGGCCGAAACGGGCTTTCGGGCGCAAGGCGGTGCCATGACCGGGCGGCCGGACAGGCGGCGCAATGTCGGCGAAGCAATCTTTACCGATGAGGTCGGTATCGAATACGGCGTCTATGGCGCGTTCCGGTTGAGAAGCGCCTATCAGCCGATTTTTGCCCCGCGCGGCAGGTTTTTGAAGGCCGTCGCGGTCGAGGGCCTGATCGAGCCGCACCGCGCCGGCAGGTCGGTCGCGCCGCGCGTATTTTTCGAGGGCGTCCCCGTGGCGGATCGCCTGTTCGTCGAGACGATGTGCCGGGTGCTGCATCTCCGGAACTTCCGCAACATCGGCGTCGATGGGCTCGACCTGTTCTTCAACTACAATCCGCTGATCAACGATGACCCCGGGCGAGCGCTGGCTGAGATCAGGCTGATGACCAGGCATCTCGCCGAGTTCGATCTCTACCCCGGCATGCTGGTCTGCGAAATCACCGAACAGGCCGCCGACGACAAGGTGCTCGTCAGCCTGGCGCGCGAGATGCGGCGTGACGGCATCCGCATCGCCATCGACGATTTCGGCACCGGGCATTCGACGGAAGAACGGGTCGCGCTTGTCCAGCCCGACATCGTCAAGATCGACGGCACCTGGTTCGCGGAATTCTGCCGCCATGCCGCCGCCGAGCGGTTTTTCCGGCCGTTGGTCTCTGCGCTGCACGACCGCGGCACCAAGGTGCTGGTCGAAGGCATCGAGCAATCCACGCATCTGCGCGTCGCGCTGGACGGCGGCGTCGATCTTTTTCAGGGCTTTTACCTTGCCCGGCCGGCGCTGGCCGGCACGCTGTTCGACGAGGAACCGCTATCGATCGACAGGCTGCTTGGCAGGGACAACAACGTCGTGCCTCTGTTTGGGTGATCTATCAGCGGCGCTGATGGTTGCGCCAAAACAAATCACTGGATGAAGTCGTTGCTGCCGGGATAGAGCCTTGAGACCGGACTCAGGCCCCCAAGGGCTGTCGTTGCACGAGCCAGCGGAGCGCCAATGACCATACTCTACGGAATGATCGACAGCGGCAATTGCTACAAGCCGCGCCTGTTGATGGCCAAGCTGGGCATGGCCTTCACCAATGTCGAGGTGAGTTCGCATACCGGCGACACGCGCAAGCCGGACTATGTCGCCAAGAACCCAAACGCAATGGTGCCGCTGCTCGAACTCGACGACGGCAGGCGGCTTGCCGAATCCAACGCCATCCTGCTCTATCTCGCCGAGGGCACTCGGTACCTGCCGGCCGACAAATACGAGCGGGCACTGGCCTATCAATGGCTGTTCTTCGAGCAGTACAGCCACGAACCCTATATCGCGGTGCGCAAGGCGCTGCTGACCTTTCCCGAACGGGCCAAGGATGCGACGCCGGAACGGCTGGCGGTGACGCTGGAGCGCGGCAACAAGGCGCTCGGCGTGATGAACAAGCATCTGGCGGGCAGTGCGTTCTTTGCCGGTGAGGCATTGAGCGTCGCCGACGTCGCGCTCTATGCCTATACGCATACGGCCGAGATGGGCGGTTTTCAGCTCGATGCCTATCCGGCGGTGGCGGCCTGGCTGAAACGGGTCGAGGTCGATCCGGGGCACGTGCCGATGGAATGGCTGCCTTAGTTCTGTCCTCACGCTCGTCGCCGCTTCGCGGCTCGCTCCGGACGGGGCGCTAGCGCACCCCGAAAATCGGAAATAATTTTCGGTAAGGATTGTGCGCAAGATCAAAGTGCTACGCGTCCTTTGCGCGTCCAAAAGGACGCGCGGCGCTGTAGCCGGCGCGACGCCCAGTCGGGCTTGCGGCCTTCGGCTGTGGCGCGTATTTCGGATTGGGTGATGAGGCGTAGCCGTGTGATTCAGAAGGGGCGGGTCCGGCCGGCGCGATGGTCAGCCAAGGCCTGCTCGGCAAGTTTATCCAGCCTGCCGGCCTTGGCGTCGGTTTCGATCTGCCGATCCCATATGTCCGCTTGCAGCGCCTCGAACCAGGCGGCAAACGCCTTCAACTCCTCAGGGCTCAGTTCGGCAACGGATTTTTCGATCTGTTCGAGCTTGCTCATCGGCTAAAAATACCATGATTGATACAGGCCAAGGTAGCTGTTTCATCCGGAATTCGGACAGCAAAAAGGCGGGACATAATCCCGCCTTCCCATGCTTGGTAGCCTGATCGGGAGCGTTTGGTCCGGGCCGACAGCAATCTGCTGCTTCGGCTTGTCGGTGTCTTTCCGCTCCGGTGCGCTTCTCGCGCGACCGTCAGTACATCCGTGACTTGCCGCGCGCCCCGAGCTGTCGCCCGGCGCGCGCCATTCGCAAAATCAGGCTGCCTTGCTCAGAGACCCAGCGGACGACTTGCCAGTGCGGCGGTCCTGCTCGATCTCGAAGTTGATCTTCTGGCCTTCGACCAGGGTCGACAGCCCAGCGCGCTCGACTGCAGAGATGTGGACGAAAACGTCCGCGCCGCCGCTGTCAGGCTGGATGAAGCCGAAACCCTTGGTGGAGTTAAACCACTTGACCGTACCTGTTGCCATTTCGATAGTCCTTATACGTTTGCTTTAGCTTGACCGAACCGAAGTCCAGCCGGTTTGTATCGAGATTTTGGGGATAGACGTCAGCAAACGCGAATATCGCGAGGCCCGGATCGATCGGCCGAAATATCAATGGACCTCATATAGTCTGCTTCTCCGCAAAAAACAAGACTGCGCGAAAAAGGCGCTGATGCGGCGCTGCCCAACGGCCGCCCCAATCGCGTGAAAGCCTTGCAAAGTCGCGTGTTGCGGAGGGTTGCACCGCTTATCGCGCGTTGCGGGGAAGATCGCGCCGCCTTCGAGCGCCCGGTCCTGTTTGGGGAGAGGACCATGAAAACTGTTCTGCTTGCCGCCTGCCTGACGCTGGTGGCCGCCGAGGCGCAGGCGATCTCGCGCTACGACCCGAGCCGCATGAGTTGCGGTACGGTGCGGGCGACGATCGCGCGTGAAGGCGCGGTCATCCTGCGTTACCAGTCGACGCGCACGCCGGGGCTGCCGCTCTACGACCGCTATGTGCGAAGCCAGCGTTTCTGCAACACGGGGGAGGTCAGGGCACGCGCCTCGGTGCCGAGCGCCGATACCAGGTCCTGCATCGTCTACAAATGCAAGCGCGTGGAAACAGACCGGCATTTCCGCCGGCGCATCTTTCCGAACTAGCTACGTCGGGGCCTCAGTATCCAAACGAGACCTGTGCAGGCGGCGGCGGCCCGACGCGCACGCCTTCCATCGCCAGCATTTTTTCCTTGGTGGTCGAGCCGCCGGGTGCAGAAAAACCGCCGATCTTGCCGCCGGCGGCAAGAATGCGGTGGCAAGGGATGACCAGCGGCACCGGGTTGGCGCCGAGTGCGGCGCCCGTCTCACGCGCGAGCCCTGCATGCCCGGCGCGCTTGGCCAGTTCGCCATAGGTGGTGGTCTCGCCGAAGGCGAGCTTTCGCGCCGCGTCGTAGATGGCGAGGCGGAAATCGTCGACGCCGGTGAGATCGACCGGCACACCGGAGAAATCGACGTCCTTGCCGGCTGCATAGGCCTGTATCGACAGAATCAGCTCGCTAATCCATTGCGGTTGGGCGCTCGGAGCGGCACTGCCGGCATGTCGCAAAAGCCGGCGTTCCACGGCGTCGCGGTTGCGCTGGGGCAGGCAGAGCCGGGTCAATCCGGCCTCGCTCCAGGCGATGCCCATGAAGCCGATCACGGTTTCGAAGACCGTGTGGCCGGCGACGGCTTGAGAGGTGCTTTCCATGATGTGCTCCTTTCCGCAGAAACGGATGGGAATCCAGTACATATCGAGAACGAGATATCGCATTTTCAGGGATCTGTTGCCACCCGAAAACCATTCGAGGTCCCAACTGGCTGCGGATTGCCGGGGCAAAGGCGCTGGTGTAAGGACTTTCTTAACAGACGAACCGGACCCGAGCGCGGCTTGCCAGCAAAAATCATCTTTCCCGCGATCGGCGTGATGCTCGCTGCGGCCGGTCTCAGCGGCTGCACTTCGACCTCGCAGACGAAGGCCGTGCCTTCCCTGACTGAAACCACCCCCGCAGGCGCTGATGCCGGCTTTACGCTGGCGCTGCCCGACACGGTTTCGGTGCTGCCCGAATCGTCCGGCATCGCGCCTGTCCAGACGGCGGCGCTGGCTGTCGACCCCACCGCGATGCCTGCCCAGCCGTCCGCCTTTGCCGGCCCGACTCCGCTGGCCGCAACTGCACCTGCAGCCATGACGGCCGATGCCGCGCCAGCCGGCGCAGCACCTGTCTATGCGACGGCCGCTGTCGCCATGCCGGTCACCGGCGAGACAGGCAAGACGATGCCCGGCGTTCAGCAGGCCGCCTATGTCGTGCCTGAGAATCCGTCCGCCCTGCTTTCGACCAGCCCTGCCAAGGAGTATTCGGCGGGCCCGCGCGGCGAGATCGAGCGGCTGATCGAGAAATATGCCGTCCTCTATGAGGTGCCGGTCGATCTGGTGCGCCGTGTCGTCAGGCGCGAGAGCACCTTCAATCCCAAGGCTTACAATCGCGGCCATTGGGGGCTGATGCAGATCAAGCATGCGACGGCGCGCGGCATGGGCTATGACGGGCCGGCGAGCGGGCTGTTCGACGCCGAGACCAATCTGAAATATGCGGTGAAATATCTGCGCGGCGCCTGGCTGGTGGCCGGCGGCAACGCCAAGCGCGCCGATCGGCTCTACCAGAGCGGCTATTATTACGACGCCAAGCGCAAGGGCATGCTGGGAGAAACCGGCCTAGGCCGCGATCGCGCTCGGCGTCGCCTGCAGCCCGATGCCTGAACACATGCCTGAGCAGCGCCCGCCGGCGCCGAACGACATAAGGCTGCGCAAGATCCTCGACGACAAGCTTGCCCCGCCGCGCTGGCCGGAAGGTTTTGTCATGCGCGGCTTCGAGGCCGCCGACGCGCTCGCTTTGCATGCGCTGCTGACCACCGTGTTCGACGATGGCGCCGATGGGCCGTTCGAGGAATGGTGGCCGCGCATTTCAAGCGACGCGGAATTCGACCCTGCCTTGTGTTTCCTGGTTATCGACAACAAGGGTCGGCTGGCAGGCGCGGCACTGTGCTGGACGGGGGCGTTCGTCAAAGACCTTGCCGTCCACCCCGAGGCGCGCGGCCGAGGCATCGCCGAAGCGCTGATGTGGCACGTCTTCGCCGCCTTCCGCGCACGAGGCGCTGCGCATGTCGATCTCAAAACCAGCACGGTGGAGAACGCCGCCGCCATCAGGCTCTACGAGCGGCTGGGGATGTTCGAAGTCGATTGGGCGGGGTGAGGGGCGGTCGACGAAGCCAATCAGCGAGCGAGCGGCCGAGGGGCATTGTGTGGAAAGGAAGTGTCCACCAAGGCGGCAGGCTGCATCTTGCCGGCAACCGCTCGGGCGTTAAGCTGCGATCCTGCGGCTTTCGTGCCGCGGGCGGGGTCTCGACCGAAACCGGAGAAACACGATGCGGCTTTTGCTTTCCAAAACGGGTTTGGCCAAAACGGGTCTGGTGATCCTCGCCATCCCGCTTCTTGCGGGCGTTGCGCACGCCGACGATTGCGCCAACGCGCAGGGCCAGGCGACCATGAACGAATGCGCCGGCAAGTCGTTCACCGAAGCCGACAAGAAGCTCAACCACGCCTACAGACAGATCGAGGGCCGGCTGCAGGAAGATACGGCGACGAAGAAGCTGCTGGTGGGTGCGCAGCGCGCCTGGGTCGCCTTCCGCGATGCCGAATGCGCTTTCCAGGGCGGCCCGACCGATATGGCAGGCAGCATGTATCCGATGGTTATCGCCGGCTGCAAGGAGAGCCTCACCAACATCAGGCTGAAGGATTTTCAGGGCTATCTCAACCGCCAGGAGGGCGACACGAGCTGCCCGGTGCCGCCGCAGTAGCCTCTGTCCCTGGCGAAGGCCGAGCCGTTAAGGCCTCATCGCTGGGCCAGGCGTGCAAAATGTCGGAACTCTGCTTCGCAATGCGTCCTTGAGAGGCAAGGTGCGCGTAGGGCGCGCCGCCACAAGCACGGCTGATGGAGATGACGATGATCACCTTTCCCAACGAATCCGCTGAATATCGCGCCGCCCGCGAAACGCTGCTGCAAAAGGAAATCGAGCTGCGCCGCGCCATGGAGGATGTGGCCGTCGCCCGCCGTGCACTACCGCCGGGCGGGCTGGTGCCACAGGATTATGTGTTCGACGGGCTTGGCGCCGACGGCAAGCCGGCCCGCATAAAACTGTCGGAGTTGTTTTCGTCCGGCAAAGACACGCTGATCGTCTACTCGATGATGTTTCCGCGCCACCCGCAGGAGACGCGCGACGTGGCAACAAGCGGCGGCACGGCCAAGCTCGCGCGGGCCGACCAGCCATGCCCGTCCTGCACGGCGCTGCTCGACCAGTTCGACGGTGCCATCGGCCATCTCGAGGCGGCCGGCTTCAATTTCGCGGTGGTGGGCAAGACCGCGCTCGAAAACCTGATCACGCTTGGCCGCGATCGCGGCTGGACGAACATGCGGCTGGTCTCCTCGGCCGGCAACAGCTTCAAGCGCGACTACCACGCCGAGGCCGACGACGGCGCGCAACTTCCGATGCTGTCGGTGTTCCATCGCGACGCCGATGGCATCCGGCATTTCTGGAGTTCGGAGCTTGGCTTCGCGCCGTCCGAACCCGGCCAGGATCCGCGCGCCGTCGGCACCTGCGAGAACCTGTGGAACCTGATGGATTTCACGCCGGAGGGCCGGCCGGACTGGAACGAACAGCTGCAGTATGCCGGCGCGTGCTGCCACTGACCTGGCAGCCAAGCACATTTTCGGCGCCGAGCGGGGTGTTGGCGGGATTGCTGACACCTCATTCCAGTCCCCGTCGCGCAACTTCGCCGCTTGTGTCGCGTTGAACTCTCCGAGGATCACAAACCCGGAGATTTCCTGTGAAAACGCATCTCACGCTTGCCATGGTCGCTTTGCTGGCCGGCGCGCCGGCGGCCTTCGCCCAATCCGCCACGCCGGCCGATATACCTGCTGTCGGCCAAACCAAGATCGAGACCGAGACCTTCACCAAAATGGTCCCCAGCGCCAACCGGTTCGAGATTGAAAGCAGCAAGCTGGCCGAACAAAAGAATGTCGCCGCCGATGTGAAGGATTTCGCCTCGCTGATGATTAGGGATCACACCAAGGCTGCCGAGGATTTCAAGGCAGCTCTCGAACAGAGCCAGACCACGGCCTCGGTGACAGCGAGCGGCCCCGCTTTGTTGTCGAAGGATCAGGCGATGCTGGACGAGCTCAAGAAGCTCGACGGCGATGCTTTCCAGGCGAAATACATCGTCCTGCAGACGCAGGTGCACAAGCAGGCGTTGGCGCTGCTTTCCACCTATGCGCAGTCGGGCGAAGACCCGGCGCTGAAGGAATTCGCCAAGAAGACACTACCGACGCTGCGGATGCACGAAGAGCGCCTAAAGGATCTGGTGGCCGCCCACAGCTAATGCATGTCGCCCAAAAGCATGCCCTCGGGCCTGACCCAGGCCCTGACCCGGGCCTGACCCGAGGGTGCGCAGCGGTTTTGGGATAACGACATGCATAAAAACAAGAACGTAAAGCGCGTCGCGCCGCGCTTTACGTTGGCGCTCTCAGGTGTTTTTGATCTGCTCGACCGCCGTCGCCAGCAGGTCGTCCATGACGCCGCGAATCTGAACATCCGACTGGGCGACGCCCGCCGCGTTGAAATCGGCGCGTATCTTGCGCAACACGTCGTCGTCCCCGGCCTCTTCGAAGTCCGCGCGCACCACCTCTTTCGCATAGGCGTCGGCGTCCTCACCTGACTTGCCGAGCTTTTCGGCGGCCCATAGGCCGAGCAGCTTGTTACGGCGCGCCATGGCCCTGAACTTCGTGTCCTCGTCCATCGCAAACTTCTTTTCGAAGCCTTCCTGACGGTCTCTCATACTGCTCATAATTTGCCTCGTTCAGGTGTGAGTCTCCGACCTTCATCCGATGGAGAAGAAGAGCGGCGGGTGGCGCCCGAACATGGCGCGCATAGATGTCATAAGCAAGACCGGACCGTTCATTCCAGTGATTGATCGGGCCGGTGATTGATCGGGCAGCGTCTGGGCGAACGGCACATGGCGGCCGTCGCGGAAGGCCTTCGCACCGATGTGATTTGACGTTGCCGCGCCGTGACCTACTCTCGAACACTGACGGCATGAGCCGAGGAGACGAGCGATGCAGTCACCTTTCAACGGGATTCGGAGCGTCGCGCTGACAGCGGCAGTGATGCTTGCTGCCGCCACCGCAGCCTATGCACATCACGGCTGGTCGTGGACCCAGGACGGGTTCTTCGAACTCCGGGGCAGGATCACGGCCATCTACATCGGCAATCCGCATGCCACGCTGGATGTCGACGCAGAGGGCGAGGTCTGGCGGGTGGATTTGGCGCCGCCGTCCCGGACGATCGCCGCCGGCTTCACCGAGGAGGTCGCCAAAGTCGGCGACGAGGTGACCGCGATCGGCCACCGCTCGCGCGACGAGACCGAGAAGTGGATGAAAGCATCTCGCATCATCGTCAATGGCAAGACTTATGATGTTTATCCCGACCGCGTGCCGCCGGCCTGAATGGACTGGTACCTCGCCGGCATCGAGCAACTCGCCTTGGTGCGGGCACTGAAGGCCTCCTTCGTCGCCTATCCCATAGTCAACGCGCTGCACATCATGTCGATCGGCGCGCTGCTGACCAGCGTCTGGCTGATGGACCTCAGGATCCTCGGCGCCTTCCGTTCGCTGCCCTACGCGGAGTTCATTGCGCTGCTGCGCCGCACTGCATTTGCCGCGTTCGCCGGCGCGCTTGTCACGGGCTCGCTGCTCTTTTCAGTCAGGGCGAGCGAGTACGCGGCGATGCCGATTTTCCTCACCAAGATGACACTTATCCTTCTCGCCGGCGCCAACTTCTTCGTCTTCATGCGCCGCGCAAAAGGCGGTGACGAGCCGGCCGGCGGGACCGTCACAATCCTGGCGGTGCTGTCGATGGCTCTGTGGACGTCGGTGCTGTTCGCCGGACGATTTATTGGGTTTCTCAACTGAGGTGAGCGTCGGCTCGGTTCGATTGCCCTGGACGGATCAGGGTGCTGTAGAAATCGCAGCGTTGGCGGGACAGCACCCCCCTCTGGCCTGCCGGCCATCTCCGCCACAAGGAGGGAGATTGGCTAGTCGCCTCAGGCAAAATACTCCTGCAGCGGCCTAACCTCCAGGCTCCCCGCCCTCAGCGCCGCAATAGCCTCAGCCACCGCAGCCGCACCCGACAGCGTCGTGTAATACGGCACTTTCTGCATCAGCGTGGCGCGGCGCAGCGACTTTGAGTCCGACACCGCCTTCTGGCCGTCCGTTGTGTTGAAGACGATCTGCACCTGGCGGTTGCGGATGGCGTCCTCGATGTGCGGGCGGCCTTCCAGCACCTTGTTTATTTTCTCGGCGACGACGCCGTTCTCGGCGAGGAAGCGCGCGGTGCCTGAGGTGGCCATTACCTTAAAACCCTGGCCGGCAAGGCGCTTGACCGCCGGCAAGATGCCCTTCTTGTCGTCGTCGCGCACCGAGACGAACAGCGTGCCGGAGCGCGGCAGGTCGACGCCGGCCCCTAACTGGCTCTTGGCGAAGGCCAGCGCGAAGTCGCGGTCGAGGCCCATGACCTCGCCGGTCGAGCGCATTTCCGGGCCGAGCAATATGTCGACGCCGGGGAAGCGGGCGAAGGGGAACACTGCTTCCTTGACCGCGATGTGGCCGGGATTTCTGGGGTCGGGCATGGCGCCATAGTGGGCGAAGGCGTCTTCGAGGGTCTCGCCGGCCATGATGCGGGCGGCAATTTTCGCAATGGGACGGCCGATGGTCTTGGCGACGAAGGGCACGGTGCGCGACGCCCGCGGATTGACCTCCAGCACATAGACGGTGCCGTCCTTGATCGCATATTGCACGTTCATCAGCCCGCCGACATTGAGCGCGCGGGCGAGCGCCGCCGTCTGGCGCTCCAACTCGTCGACGAGGTCGGAAGGCAGGGCGTGCACCGGCAGCGAGCAGGCACTGTCGCCCGAATGGATGCCGGCCTCCTCGATATGTTCCAGGATGCCGGAGACGAAGGTCGACTTGCCGTCGCACAGGCAGTCGACATCGACCTCGATGGCGCCCGAGAGATAAGTGTCGAACAGCAGCGGGTTCTTGCCCAGGAGCGTGTTGATCTGGCCTGTTTTGTCGTTGGGGTATTTCTGCTTGATGTCCTCCGGCACCAGGCCGGGCACGGTGTCGAGCAGGTAGGTCTGCAGCATGCTTTCGTCGTGGATGATCTGCATGGCGCGGCCGCCGAGCACATAGGACGGGCGCACCACCAGCGGGAAGCCGAGCTCGCCGGCGACGAGGCGGGCCTGCTCGACCGAATAGGCGATGCCGTTCTTTGGCTGGCTGAGGCCGAGCTTGTGCAGCAGCTTCTGGAAACGGTCGCGGTCTTCGGCGAGATCGATCATGTCGGGCGAAGTGCCGAGGATCGGGATGCCGGCCTTCTCCAGCGCATCCGCCAGCTTCAGCGGCGTCTGGCCGCCGAACTGGACGATGACGCCGACCAACTCGCCCGACGCCTGTTCGGCGCGCAGGATCTCCAGCACGTCCTCCGGCGTCAGCGGCTCGAAATAGAGCCGGTCCGACGTGTCGTAGTCAGTCGAGACGGTCTCCGGATTGCAGTTGACCATGATCGCCTCGAACCCGGCATCGCGCAGCGCGAAGGCCGCGTGGCAGCAGCAATAGTCGAACTCGATGCCCTGGCCGATGCGGTTCGGGCCGCCGCCGAGGATGACAACCTTCTTGCGCGACGAGACCTGCGCCTCGTTGGCGAGCGCGCCGGCGAAAGGCGTCTCATAGGTCGAATACATGTAGGCGGTGGGCGAGGCGAACTCGGCGGCACAGGTGTCGATGCGCTTGTAAACCGGATGAACGTCGAGCTCTTCGCGTATCCTTTGTACATCTTCGACGTCTTTCCGGACCAGCGACGCGAGGCGGGCATCGGAGAAACCCATCGCCTTCAGCATGCGCAGATTGGCGGCGTCCTCGGGAATGCCGTGCTCGCGGATGCGGTCTTCCATGGCCAGGATGCCGGCGATCTGCTCGAGGAACCACGGGTCGATCTTGCACATGGCGTGGACGTCTTCGAGCGAGGTGCCCATGCGGATGGCCTGCGCCACCATGCGCAGCCGGTCGGGCGTCGGCGTGCCCAGCGCGGCGCGGATGGCGTTGCGGTCGTCGGCGTGGCTGGCTGCGCCGTGCGCGATGCCGGGGATCTCGATCTCGTCCAGACCGGTCAGGCCGGTTTCAAGCCCACGCAGCGCCTTCTGCAGCGATTCCTGAAAAGTGCGGCCGATGGCCATGACCTCGCCGACCGACTTCATCGCCGTGGTCAGCACCGGCTCGGCGCCGGGGAATTTCTCGAAGGCAAAGCGCGGGATTTTTGTGACGACGTAATCGATCGACGGCTCGAACGAGGCGGGCGTGGCGCCGCCGGTGATATCGTTCTCCAACTCGTCCAGCGTGTAGCCGACGGCGAGCTTGGCCGCGATCTTGGCGATCGGAAAGCCGGTCGCCTTGGATGCCAGTGCCGACGAGCGGGAGACGCGCGGGTTCATCTCGATCACCACCAGGCGGCCGTCGGCCGGGTTGACGGCGAACTGAACGTTGGAACCGCCGGTCTCGACGCCGATCTCGCGCAGCACCGCGATCGAGGCGTTGCGCATCATCTGATATTCTTTGTCGGTCAAGGTCAGGGCAGGGGCGACGGTGATCGAATCGCCGGTGTGCACGCCCATCGGGTCGATGTTCTCGATCGAGCAGATGATGATGCAGTTGTCGGCCTTGTCGCGGACGACCTCCATCTCGTACTCCTTCCAGCCGAGCACGCTTTCCTCGATCAGCACTTCGGTGGTCGGCGAGGCGTCGAGGCCGGACTGGACGATCTCGTAGAATTCGGCGCGGTTGTAGGCGATGCCGCCGCCGGTGCCGCCCATGGTGAAGGACGGGCGGATGATGGCGGGAAGGCCGACATGGTCGAGCGCCTGTGCGGCGATCGCCATGCCGTGGCTGATGTAGCGCTGCTTGCGGTCGCCCTCGCCGAGGTTCCAGCGCGTTTCGAGCGCGTCGAGCGCGGCGTCGAGGTTTTCGGGCTTCTCGGCCTTCAGCGCGGCGCGTTCGGCCTCGTGCGTCTTGCGGTCGGCGTTCTTGACGTCGGTGGCGTTGGCCAGCATCGACTTCGGCGTTTCCAGGCCGATCTTCTTCATCGCCTCGCGAAACAAAGCGCGGTCCTCGGCCTTGTCTATTGCCGTGGCGTCGGCGCCGATCATCTCGACATTGTAGCGCTCGAGAACGCCCATGCGGCGCAGCGACAGTGCGGTGTTGAGCGCGGTCTGGCCGCCCATGGTCGGCAGCAGCGCGTCCGGCCGCTCCTTGGCGATGATCTTGGCCACCACTTCGGGCGTGATCGGCTCGATATAGGTGGCGTCGGCCAATTCCGGGTCGGTCATGATGGTGGCCGGGTTGGAATTGACCAGGATGACGCGAAAACCCTCTTGCTTGAGCGCCTTGCAGGCCTGGGTGCCGGAATAGTCGAACTCGCAGGCCTGACCGATGACGATGGGGCCGGCCCCGATGATCAGAATCGACTTGATGTCGGTGCGTCTTGGCATATCGAGGGTCCGTTCGGCAGGCGGCTTGCACGAAAAACCGGACGGGAAGACCCGGCCGGTTGTGCTCGCGATTCTGGTATCAGGCTAGGAGGGCCTTATAGGGAAGAGTTTTGCCTGATGTAACCCCCTAAAATGCGAGTAGGGCAGTAGGGCAGTAGGGCAGTGGTTCGAGCGCCTTTTAAACATATTGCCCTACTGCCCTACTGCCTTATTCCCCTTAGCCACTCATCCCCCAGCGCCAGGTCGTCGGTAATCTCGAAGCGTTCGGAAACGCCGACACGGATCAGGTTCAGGCTGCCCTCGCGGGTGTAGCGGAATTCGCCTGATGCATTCGAACCGGCGGGCCGACCGGCCTGGAAGCTGATGACGCGCGTGCCGCCATCGGGCCAGGTCACGGTCACCTCGGCCTTGTCGCCGGTGTGGACAACGCCCGCCTTGCAGCTGGTCATCGGCTGGCCGACATAGCGCGCGCAAGGAATCTCGTTGCGGGCACCCAGCGCCGGCGCGGGCCGCCCCGGCGGCTGCAGCCGCGCAACGGTTTGTGCGTTGGCCGGAGCCGCTGCATTGGCGGCGCGATTTTGGCTCGCTTTCGCCGCCGCGGCCGTCTGCATCTCCTCGATCGAAGGATTTCCGCTGGTAGCGAGCGCCAGGCGGTAAGCGTCCTCGATGGCGGCCCTGCCGATTGCCTCAGCGGCTGTCATTGTGGTTTCGGGATCGGTAGCGCCCAGGCGCGCTGTCAGGTCGGGCAGCGGCTGGTCTGCGGTTGCCGGGTTCGCGGCCTCGGCTGCAGAGGCGGTGCCTTCGCCGGTCGGATCAGTATCCGCATCCGAAACGGCCACCGGATTCTCAGGGTTCAGGTAGCGCGCAGGAGCCCATCCGGTCAGTTGCGGGTTGTCGATTTCTGCAACCTTGCACCAGCGGTGGCCATTGACGTCGTTGCAGCCGAGATTGTTCACGCTCGTACCATTCGGCAGCCGAGCCTTGATCTTGCCTATCGCCGACGCCGTGGCGCGGACGTTCAGGAGATCGCCTGGAGCGAGGTCGGTCACGATGGACACGACGGGCGCCTCCTCGGCCCTGGCCGGCAGCAGCGCCGTTAGCAGGAGAGGGGCAGTGAGCGCGTACAGTGTCGTTCGGAGCGTAACTGTGCGCCTCATTATGTTGGCCGTGGCGATAGATTCATTACCGAAGGCGCGGCCAGGTACGAAACGCCACCGCTGGCCAAGTCGATTTTATAAGCGACGACGTGGCGCTATGTAAGCCCGAAAATGCGGCTGCGACGTCAACGTGTTCAGTGTGCGGCATGAGCAAGCTCAGCGTGCGGCATGAACGCGTTTCCGCGTTCAGCCGGACATGAACGCGTTGCGTTCAGCCGGACATAAATCCGGTGCGCAGCGCGTAGGCCCATTCCGGCCGCCCCGCCTGTTCGGCTTGCCGCGCCGCCGCCTCGTGATCATAGTCGACGGCAATGGCCTCGAAACGGTCGGGGCGGCCCGGCTCACCCAGGTCGACGATGCCGTAGCGCGCATGTGGGGAGCCTTGCTCGGAGACATGCGCCGGCGGTGTCGAATCGCCATAAGCGGGACAGCCGATGCTGCCCGGATTGAAGACGACCGGGCCGCCTGGGATTCGGATCAGCTCGCTGCGGTGACTGTGACCGCACAGCACGATGCGGCAAGCCGGATCGAGCGCGGCCAGCCGTCGCTTGATGGCGGCCAGTGGTGCTCGCACCAGCCGGCCATCTTCTATCGTATCGGTCAGATATTTTTCGTCGTGGTCGGGCCGGGCATGGAAGGCGGTCACGTCAGGCGCGATCTCCAGCGTGAGAGGCAAGGCGAACAGCGCCTCGCGCTGCGCCGATGTCAGCCGCTCCTGCGCGTAGCGGTCGGACGGCCACATGGCTTCATCGGCGGCGTCGCGGGCGACGCGGCGGTCGTGATTGCCGCGCACCGTCGGCAAGGCGAGCGCTTCAAGCCGCTCCATGGTTTCGCGCGGCCAGAGCGGGCCGGAGACGCAATCGCCGAGATTGACGATGAGGTCAGCACTGCCGCGCTGGCTGAGATCGTCGAGCACGGCGTCCAGGGCGACGATGTTGCCGTGAATATCGGCGAGGACGGCAATGCGCATGGGAAGCTCCGTAGGGTCGACGAATGACTGGTCGGGAAGGGCGGGCCTGGCAGACTTTGGTTCCTCTCCCCCTGTTACACCAGGGCTACCGCAGCTGGAAAGCCGAGGCTTTCGCTCTACGATGTACCCCACCCCTAACC